>JAAXJP010000419.1 GCA_012269805.1 Rubrivirga sp. | reverse complement strand
CACCCGAGCCCCCGCACGACGACCAACGGCGCGAGCGCGCCCGGCGACCGCGCGGCGTCCCACACGCCCGGCCCGGACAGGCGGCCGTGGACCGCGGCCAGTACGAGGGCTCCGACGGCGCCGAGGGCGCCCGCCTCGGTCGGCGTGGCGACGCCCGCAAAGATGCTCCCGAGAACGACGAGGATGAGGACGAGCGGGGGGACGAGCGCCGTCGCCACGCGGATCGCCAGCGCCGCGCCTGACTCGGCCCGCTCGCCCGGAGGCAGGGCCGGCGCCGCGCTCGGATGGCGCCACGCCACGTACCCCGCATAGGCGGCGAACATCGTCGCCAGCATCAGCCCGGGGACGAGCGCGCCCGCGAAGAGGGCCCCGACGCTCACGCCGAGCTGGTCGCCGAGCACGATCAGCACGATCGACGGCGGCACGATTTGCCCGAGCGTGCCGGAGGCGGCGACCGTCCCGGCCGCGAACGCGGGCTTGTAGCCGTGGCGGAGCATGACCGGGAGCGCGATCGCCCCCATCGCCACGACGCTCGCCCCGACGACGCCCGTCGCCGCCGCGAGGAGGGCCCCGACCACGACGACGGCGAGGGCCAGCCCGCCCCGCACGCGCCCGAAGAGGGCGCCGACGGTCGTCAGCAGGTCCTCGGCCAGCCGGCTCTTCTCGAGCACGACGCCCATAAAGATGAAGTACGGGACGGCCAGGAGGACGGGGTTCTGCATGACCCCGAACACGCGGTCGGCGAGGGCGAGCAGGAAGGGGGGATCGAAGTAGCCCGCCGCCAGGCCGAGCAGCGCGAACGCCACCGACGCCCCGCCGATGGCGAACGCGACGGGGTAGCCCGAGAACACGAGCGCGAGCACGACGCCGACCATGATCGGCCCGAGCCAGTCCGCGAGGTGGCTGAGGAGCGCGTCCACCTAGGCGTCGGGCGCGCGGAGGGCCACGGCGGCCTTGGCGGCCTGCGCGACGCCCTGAAGCGCGAGCAGGAGCACGCCGAGCGGGACGAGCAGCTTGACTGGCCACCGCGGCAGCCCGCCCGCGTCGAGCGCGGCCTCCCGGATCGCGACCGACTCCACGACGGCCGGCCACGACGCCCACAGCAGGAGGGCGCAGAAGGGGAGGAGCAGGCCCACCGCCCCGATCAGGTCGACGAGGGCGCGGCGGCGCGGGGACAGCCGCGCGTAGAGCACGTCGACGCGGACGTGCGCGTCCTCGGCGAGGGCCCACGCGGCGCCCAGCAAGAACACGGCGCTGAACAGCATCCACTGCACGTCGCCGATGGCGTTGAGCGCGGGCGTGATGCCGAGGAGCGGGGCGAGGTACCGGAGCAGCGCTCCCAGCGCCCCCGCCGCCACCATGACGACGACGAGGCGGGCGGAGAGCCACCCGATGGCGGCGCTCATCCGATCGGCCCAGTCGAGGACGCGGTCTCGCATGGCCCGAACCTACCGCACGACCCGCCGGCGCCGGCGCCGGCTCTGTCCGCCTCGGCCCCGAGGCGGGGGAGGCAGGCTAGAGACCGGCCTCGGCCATCAGCGTCCGCATCGCGCCGACGGCCAGCCCGTCGACGTGCTCGTTGAGGGGAACGCCAGCGTGACCCTTCACCTTGACCCACTCGACCTCGTGGCGGGCGTCCTGCGCCATCAGCCGCTCCCAGAGGTCGCGGTTCGCGACGGGCTCCTTCTTGGCGTTTTTCCACCCGCGCTTTTGCCAGCCGTCCATCCAGCGCTGCTTGAACGCGTTGATGAGGTACGCGCTGTCGGAATGCAGGCGGACGTGGCATGGCTCTCGGAGCGCCTCGAGGGCCTCGGCGGCGGCCGTCAGCTCCATCCGGTTGTTCGTCGTCTCGGCCTCGGCGCCCTTGAGGTCGCGGGTGACCGCGTCCGGCGGCGTGCCGTAGAGGAGCGTCGCGCCCCAGCCGCCGGGCCCCGGGTTGCCGGAGCAGGCGCCGTCCGTGTAAATGGTGACGGTTTTCTTGGACATGGGGGCGGTGAGGGAGACTGGGGCGACAGACAGAAGCTAGCGGAGCCCTCGCCACGTCTTCGTCGTTGCCGTGTGTAGGATGGGTTGATCGGGCCGTCGCCTCGTCCTCACCTCTCACCC
>JAAXJP010000734.1 GCA_012269805.1 Rubrivirga sp. | reverse complement strand
GGTGAGCACCGAGGTCGTCCGCCTCGGCGGCGTCGGGGCCGTGCTCGCACCAGAGGCACGGGCAGTCCTCGCCGTGACAGGCCGGCTCGGTGAGCGCCGGGTGGGGTCCGAAGCGGGCGAGCTCGTGGAGCACCGCCGTGGTGCGGGTCGGCTGGTAGAGCCGCCGGAGGGTGGCAACGGCGTTGCCGGACGCAGCGCGGCCGAGCGCCGCCTCGTAACGCTCGGGAGGGAGCTGGCCGAGGAGGACGCGGTTCGCCAGGGCCACCTCGAGTCCTGGCACCAAAAACTCGCGGCAGAGGGCGTCGTAGTCCTCGCCCATGACGATGGCGCGGGCGGCCAGCACCCCCGACAGCAGCGCGTGGCGGAGCCCGAGCCCCCAGAGCGCGTCCTGGAACCCGGCCCGCTCGCCCACGAAGCGGAGCCGGCCGTCTCGCGTCCAGGGCGGGGCCACGCTGAAGCTGGCGATGCCCCCGCTCCGGCGGGGCGCACGCACGTCGCACGCGGTCACCTGCCGGACCGCCTTCAGGGTCCGGTCGAGGTAGGTCCCCGGCTTACTGGCCTGGGCGGCCGGGTCGAAGAGCCAGGTCGAGAGCGTAGCCCGGCCGTCGCGCACGAGGAGCGAGGCGTAGCCGCCGGGGGCGAGGCGGTCGTCGAGGAAGCCGAGCACGGCGTCCGGGTGGTCGGTCTCGAAGGCCACGCGCTCGACGCGGGCGTCGGCCGTGCGCGGGCCGGTCGCCACGACGACGTGGCGGGCGTCGCTCTGCGTGACGCGCTCGCCGAAGCGGAACTCGGCCCCGGCCGCGAGCGCCTGGTCCCTGAGGCTCCGGTCGAGCGCTCCGGCGCGGTGCCCGCGCTCGACGAGGTAGAACAGCGGGCGTGAACCGGAGAGCGCGTGAGGACGGCGCTCGGGTCCGTAGAACGTGACGTCCCGGACCGGCTCGAAGCGGACGCCGCTCGTAACGCCGAACCCGGCCAGCGCCGCCGCCGCGTCCTCCTCGGACGACCAGTTCTCGAGCACCTGGAGCTCGCCGTCGAACCGGCTCCCGACGTCGGCGGCCTGCTCGAAGACGACGGGGCGCAGGCCCGCGCGGGCGAGGTAGAGCGCGGCGGCCAGCCCGGCGGGCCCGGCCCCGATGACGTGGACGGTGGGGAGTACCATGGGATCAGCGCTCGATCTTGAGCAGGCGCGCGTTGACGGCGACGATGACCGTGCTGGCCGACATGAACACGGCGCCCATCGCCGGGCCGAGCAGGATGCCGGCGCTGTAGAGCACGCCCGCCGCCAGCGGAATGGCGACGATGTTGTAGCCGGCGGCCCACCACAGATTCTGGATCATCTTGCGGTACGTCGCCCGCGAGAGCTTGACGATGGTGGCGACGTCCTGGGGGTTGCTCCGCACGAGGATGATGTCGGCCGTCTCGACGGCCACGTCGGTCCCGGCCCCGATGGCGATGCCGACGTCGGCCTGGGCCAGCGCCGGCGCGTCGTTGACGCCGTCGCCCGTCATGGCGACGGCGAGCCCGCTGGCCTGCACCTCCTTGACCTTGTCCGACTTCTCGTTGGGGAGCACCTCGGCGAACACGTTGTCGAGGCCGATCTCCTCGGCCACCCACGCGGCCACCTTCTGGTTGTCGCCGGTGAGCATCATGGTCTGGATCCCCATCGCCTTGAGGTCGGCGATGGCGCCGCGCGCCTCGGGCCGGATCACGTCGGCCAGGGCGACGGCGCCCGCCAGCTGGCCGTCGAGGAGGACGAAGACGACGGTCTTGCCCTGGGCCGAGAGCGTCTCGTAGCGCGGGTCGTCGATGGCGATCCCCTGGGCGCGGACGTAGCCGGGGCTCACGACCTGCACGAAGCGGCCCCCGACGGTCCCCTCGACCCCCTTGCCGGGGATGGCCCGAAAGTCCTCCACGGGCAGGGGCCGCTCGACGGCGGTGGCGACCCCCTGCGCGATGGGGTGCTCGGAAAGGGCCTCGACGGCGGCGGCGAACCCGAGGAGCTCCGCCTCGGTGAGCGCCTGGTCGAAGACGAGCGTGTCGGTGATCCCGAAGCGGCCCTCGGTGAGCGTGCCCGTCTTGTCGAAGATGACGGCCTGGAGGTTGCGAGCCGCCTCGAAGGCCGTCCGGTCGCGGATGAGGAGCCCGTTGCGGGCCGAGATCGCCGTCGAGACGGCGACGACGAGCGGGATGGCGAGCCCGAGCGCGTGGGGGCACGCGATGACCATCACGGTCACGGTCCGCTCGATGGCGAAGGCGAAGCTCTGGCCCATCACGAGCGACCAGACGAAGAGCGTCAGCGCGCCGCCGCCGAGCGCAACGACGGTCAGCCAGAGCGCGGCGCGGTTGGCGAGGTCCTGCGTCTTCGACTTCGACTCCTGCGCCTCGCGCACCAGGTCGATCACCTGCGAGAGGAAGCTCTCGGCCCCCGTTTTCTGCACCTCGACGGTGATCGCGCCCTCGCCGTTGATCGAGCCGCCGATGACCGCGCTCCCCTCTTTCTTCGTGACCGGGACGGACTCGCCCGTCAGCATCGACTCGTTCACCGACGTCTGGCCGTCGACGACGGCGCCGTCGGCGGGGACCTTCTCGGTGGGCTTGACGAGGACGCGGTCGCCGTGCTGGAGCTGGTCGAGCGGGATGTCCTGGACGGTCCCGTCGGGCATCAGCTTGTGGGCCTCGGAGGGCATCAGCCGGGCCAGCTCTTCGAGCGCCTTCGAGGCCCCCATCACCGACTTCATCTCGATCCAGTGCCCCACCAGCATCACGTCGATGAGGGTGACGAGCTCCCAGAAGAACGGCATCCCGTCGAGCCCGAACACGACCGCGGCGCTGTAGACGTAGGCCGTCGTGATGGCGACGGAGATCAGCGTCATCATGCCCGGCCGCCGGCTCTTGACCTCCGAGACAAACCCCTTGAGGAAGGGCCAGCCGCCGTAGAAATAGACGACCGTCGAGAGGGCGAAGACGACGAGGCCGTCCCCCGCGAACCGGAGCGAGTCGCCGAGGCGGAGGAAGGCCTGGATGGCCGGGGAGAAGAGGAGGACCGGGATCGAGAGGACGAGCGCCACCCAGAAGCGCCTCCGGAAGTCGGCCACCATCATGGCGTGGTGGTCGTGGCCCATCTCGCCGTGGCCGGGCTTGTGGCCTTCGTGCCCGCCGTGCCCCCGTCGGGCGTGCTCCACGGGGCCGCGGCGGCCGTCGTCGTGGCTGCCGTGGGGTCCGTCCTGGGCCGCGTCGCGGAGCTCCTGCTGCTTGAGGCCGGGCTTCTCGCCCGACGGTACCGGGTCGGCGAGGTCGTGCTCGTGGCCGGCGTGCTCGGGGGGCGACGGCGTGTGCTCGTCGTGGGAGGGATCGGTCATGGGAAGACGGGTGGGGTGAGAGGAGGCACTGGGGGATATGGTCAGCGGACCGACGCGTAGCCCCCGGGGACCCCGTTCTTGGAGAGCACGACCTGCCAGAGCTGGGCGCCACGCGCCCGGAACAGGCCGGCGCACTGGAGGAGGTAGTACGTCCACATCCGCCGGAACCGCTCGTCGTAGCGGTCCTGGAGCGACGGCCACGCCCGCTCGACGTTCTCGTGCCACGCCATCAGCGTCCGGTCGTAGTGGGCACCGAGGTTGTGCCAGTCCTCCACCACGAACAGCCCCTCCGTCGCCCGCCCGATCTGGCGGATGGAGGGGAGCATCGAGTTCGGGAAGATGTACTTCCCGATCCACGGGTCGGTCGAGCGGACGGAGTGGTTGCCGCCGATGGTGTGGAGCAAGAAGAGCCCGTCGTCCTTGAGGTGGCGCGCGACGACCCGCATGAACGTCCGGTAGCTCTCGACGCCGACGTGTTCGAACATCCCGAGCGAGACGACGTGGTCGAACGACTCGGACGGGTCGATGTCCCGGTAGTCCTGGAGCCGGACCTCGACGGGGAGGCCCGCCAGCCGCTCGCGGGCGAGGGCCACCTGCTCCTCCGAAACGGTGACGCCGGCGCCGTGGGCGCCGTAGCGCTCGGCCGCGAAGGCGAGGAAGCTCCCCCAGCCGCACCCGACGTCGAGCACGCAGTCGCCCGGCTGGAGGCCGATCTTGCGGCAGACCAGGTCGAGCTTGGCCTCCTGCGCCGCGTCGAGGGTGTCGGCATCGGCCCAGTAGCCGCAGGTGTAGACCATGCGCCGGTCGAGCATGGCCTCGAAGAGGTCGTTGCCGAGGTCGTAGTGACGCTCGCCGACCTCGAACGCCTTCGACGGCCGCGCCCTGCCCGCGAGGGCCGCCGCGATCGCCGGGAGGAGCACCCGCGGGCTGCGAATCGCCCGCTGGACGGCCGCGCGGGCGTCCGGGCGGAGCAGGCGGCAGAACGTCTCGTCGAGGCGCTCGGCGTCCCACCACCCGTCCACGTAGCTCTCGCCGAGGCCGAGCGAGCCGCCGCGGACGACGCGCTTGTAGAAGCGGTCGTCGTGGACCTGGGGGTCCCACGGGTTGGGGCCGTCGATGGTGAGGCCCGTGTGGGCCGCCAGCTCGAGGACGACGCAGTGGGCCGGGGAGGTGCCCCGGTGGCGGACCGGACGGATGGGCTCCAGGGGCGGGAGTGGGGACCCGCCGGCCGGCCGTGCGGTGGCGACCACGACAGGGTCGGCGGCGGAGCGGCCAGACCCGTTGGAGGCGTAGGTGCGAGAGGTGGGCTTCACGGGAGAGACTGGCGGGGTCCGTCCGCGAGGGCGAGCACGACGGAGCCCCCGTCCGAGGACGTGAGCACCTGCCGGACGAGGCCGCCGCCGGGGAGGAGCGTCTCCTCGGCCCGGTAGCGGGCGTTCTTGACCCGGACCCCGAGGACGTAGGCCCGCAGGCGGACCGTCTCGGTGACGGTGTAGGCCCCGGCAGGCGCGTCGGTGGCCGAGGGCCGGGCCACGCGGTTCTGGAAATCGACGCGGCTCCTCCCGCCGAGGAAGCCGAGCGTGCCGCGCACGACGTCGGCCTCCAGCGTCACGTCGTCGAGGGCGACGCGCTCGGCCGGCGGGCCGGGGTAGAGGAGCGCGTCGCCCGTCACGCGCAGCGCGAGGTCTCGGCCCTCGGGGCCGAGGAGCGCGACGACGTTCATCACCATGCCCGCCTCGTCGACCCGGCACCGAATCGTGGTCTCGGACGCGTCGGCGGCGTCCCCGTCGCAGGGCCGCACCGTGAGCGTCGCCGCCATCTCCTCGCCGGTGACGACGACGGCGCCGACCTCCAGGGTCTGGCACGCGCCCTCCGCCCCCTGGGCGTCGACGGTGCGGCGCGTGTAGCGGCTGCCCTCGACGAGGGCGAGCGGCATCTGCTGAGCGGCCACCGCCGACGCGCCCAGGCTCAGCGCGAGGGCGGCGAGCGCGGTCCGCGTCGCGCGGGCCGGGGGCCGGCAGAACGGGTTCGGGGTGAGCGGCGTCATGAGGCGGAGGGGGTTCACCGTGCGAGGTACCCGCCGTCGACGGGGTAGTAGGCCCCGGTGACGAACGAGGCCTCGTCGGACGAGAGCCACGCGACGAGGGCCGCGACCTCGTCGGGCGTGCCCAGCCGCCCCGCGGGGTGGAGGCCGACGAGCATGGCGAGCGTCTCGGGGTCCTCCTCGAGCGCCGAGATCATCGGCGTCTCGATGAAGGCGGGGCCGACGGCGTTGACCCGGATGCCCTCGGCCGCCAGCTCGATGGCGGCGGTCTTGGTGAGCCCCACGACGCCGTGCTTGGCGGCGACGTAGGCCGGGGCACCGGCAAACCCGACCTGCCCGAGGATCGAGGCCACGTTGACGATGGCCCCGCCGCCGGCCTCGCGCAGCGCCGGGATCTGGGCCTTCATGCCGTAGAAGACGCCCGAGAGGTTGACGCCGAGCACGCGCTGCCACGCCTCGACGGGGTAATCCGCCGTCGGGGCCTGCTCCCCGCCGATGCCGGCGTTGTTGCAGGCGACGTCGAGCCGGCCGAAGGCGCGGACGGTCTCGGCGACGAGGGCCTCGCAGGCGGCCGGGTCCGACACGTCGGCCGAGACGAAGAGGGCCCCTCCCCCGCCCTCCTCGATCTTCTGCACGGCCTCCCGTCCTCCGGCCTCGTCCACGTCGGAGACGACGACGCGGAAGCCGTCGCGGGCGTAGCGGAGGGCGATGGCGCGGCCGATGCCGGAGGCGGCACCGGTGACGAGGGCGACGGAATCACGAGTCATGGGAGGCGAGGCTGGGGGTGGACGAAGGAGGGGTCGGTCGCATGCGGGCGGCCTTTTCGAGCATCATCAGGAACCCGAGCGCGGGGTCCCGCGACTGCGCGTGGTGGAGGACGTCCCAGTGCGCGCGGAGGTGGTCCTGGACGAACCCGGCCATGTGCCCGAGCGAGAGCGCGAGGGGGGCCGGGTGGCTGCGCGCGCCGTCGGAGGAAAAGACGGCCAGGCGGACCTGGTGGCCGGCCGTGAGCTGGGCGGTGCCCCGGCGGAGCAGCTCCTGCGCGGCGGGGGCGGCCTCGTCCGGGCCGGCGCACCCGAACCGGGCCAGGGCCGCCTCGATCACGGCCGCGTCGAGCGTGGCCTCGTTGAAGCGCCCCCGCCCCTCCTTCACCTCCGCCACCAGCATGTCGGGGCGGTCGGCGGGAACGCGCAGGGCCGGGTCCGTCTCGAACCGGTGCCGCCCCCCTCGCCCGAGCACGCGGCGGCCCGCTCCCGGAAAGCGGACCGCCAGCACGTCGAGGTCGGTGACGGTGCGGTAGCCGCCGTGTCGGGCGGCCTCGAGGACGGGGTACTCCGTGACGGTGAAGTAGCCGTTGACGTGGAGGTAGGCGCGGACGAGGGCGACGGCGTTATCCATAGGTCACCTCGGGCTGGCGCTCCTTGCCAGGCGGCTCCGGCGGCGACGCGGGCTCGTCGTAGCGGACGCCCGGGCGGGGGACGAAGCGGGGGACCTGGGCCGCGTAGGCGTCGTAGGCCGCGCCGAAGCGCTTGCGGACCTCGCGCTCCTCGATGCGCGCGAGCCGGGCGTACCTCCAGACCAGCACGGGGAACATCGCCAGCGTGAGGAGGGTGGGCCACTGCACGAGGAAGCCGAAGAGGACCGCCACGAACCCGACGTACTGCGGGTGGCGGACGCGCGCGTAGAGCCCCGTCGTCGCCAGGCGGCCGTCCCGCTGCGCCTGGTAGAGCACGCGCCAGGCGCTCATGACCACGAGGACGCCGCCGCCGATGAGCACGTTGCTCAGCACGTGGAGCACGTTGAAGTGGGCCGCCCACGGGCTCCCTTCCCCGATCCCGAAGAGGGTCTGCCAGAGGTGCCCGCTGTCGTGGGCGAAGAGGTCGAGGCCGGGGTACCGGCTCCCGAGCCACCCCGAGAGGAGGTAGATCGTGAGCGGGAACCCGTACATCTCCGCGAAGAGCGCCACGACGAAGGCCGAGAACGCCCCGAAGGAGCGCCAGTCGCGCCAGTTCTTCGGGCGCGTGAAGCTGAAGGCGAAGGCGACGAAGATGACCGACATCACGACGGCCATCAGCCAGTATCCGTAGTCGTAGGGTCCGTTCATCGGATGGCGGAGTCAGGGGCAGGGACAGGCTCAGGCCGCTCCGGGTCGAGGCGTTCTTCGCGGGGCGGGCAGTCGCAGGCGTGGAAGCCGTGGTCGGGGCACGCCGTGCACAGCGCTTCCAGCCGCTCGCGGAGCTGGCGGCGGGCGCGGTGGCGCCGCACGTTGAGGTTGCCTCGGGTGATGCCGAGCTCGCGGGCGACGGCGTCGGGGTCGCGCCCCTCCAGCTCCAGCGCCTCGATCAGCACGCGGTACTCGGCCTTGAGCGTCGGGAGGAGCGCCTGGAAACAGAGGCAGAGCGCCTCGTCCTCCGTGGGAGGCACGGCGCCTTCCCGCTCGTGCCGGTAGCGTTCGAGAGACGCGGCCTCGCGGTCGCGCCTCCGGTACACGTCGGCGATGGCGTTGGCGACGATGCGGCGGAACCACGGGACGAGCTTCTCCTCGTCCCGGAGGTCGGGGGCGGCGCGGAGGGCTCGGAGCAGGCTGTCTTGCACGACGTCTTCGGCGAGGGCGGGGTCGTTCACGCGGGAGGCGACGTAGGCGAGCAGGTAGGCCCTGCCCGCGACGAGGTGGGCCTCGACCAAGGTGTGAGGAGCGGCATCTGCCTGCGGTTCAGTCATTGTCTACCTGTAGGGACGCCGGGAGGCGCGGGTGATTACAGTTGCGAGCCCCGAGGGCGGGTTTCGTCACGAGGGGCCGGAGCTGGCGGGGGACGAGACCGGGGTGGCCGCACGGATGTGATAGAACGCCTCCACCGGGAGCACCGCGACGACGCCGTCCCCGGTCTGCCCCGTGTAGGCGGCGGCGTGAATGGCCGCGACGAGGCGCTCCACGTTCCCGTCCTCAGCGAACACCTCGATACGGGCGTGGCGCGAGAGGGTGTCCCGCCCGAACGTGTTGACGTACTCGCCCGCACCGCGGACGTGGGTGACCGTGAGACCGGCGGCGCCGACCGCCTGGAGCGCCCGCCTCACCTTGTCGAGGCAGCACTCGCGGACGATGGCGTTGATCTTCTTGTAGGACATCGGGAGACGGGCTGAAGGGTGAAGAAGACGCTCCGCAGCGGGGTCGGCACCGGGAGAGGGCGTGGTGGAGCCCTCCGG
>JAAXJP010000499.1:4437-8609 GCA_012269805.1 Rubrivirga sp. | reverse complement strand
AGGGACGGCGAGTCGGACATGGCGGGAGGCCGAAGCTACCGCCGGGCCTGGGCGACTAGCTTCGAGACCCCATGACGTATGCTCGCCTCCTCGTCCTCCTCATGGCCGTCGCCGGGTGCGCCCCGCCCGGCGACGACCCGCGCCCCGGGCCGAACGACCTCCCGCCGGTCCCCGACACGCCGCCGGAATGGACCTTCGGAGCCGTGTGGTACGAGATCGACGTCGACCGCTTCCGCGACGGGACCCCGTCGCCTGCCCCGACCCCGGCGTCGGTCGCCCGCGCGGCGGGGGTGCCCGCCTCGGCGCTCCGCGAGGCCGGCTGGCGCCCGACGCCGTGGACCGCCGACGCGACCGCCCGCGCCGGCTGGGAACGGGCGCTCGGCACGCCGGACGGCACCGTCCCACTCCGGCGGTACGGCGGCGACCTCCAGGGCGTCCTCGACCAACTCCCGACCCTCGACGCGCTCGGCGTGACGGCCCTCGTCCTTCGCGTCGCCGACCCCGAGGCGCCGTGGCACGTCGACCCGTGGCTCGGGCCGGCGCCGGCGCGCGACCGGGAGATGGCGGGCCTCGAAGACCCCGGCGACCCCGCCACGTGGGGCACCTCCCGGGCCGACCGGCTCCTCCTCGACCTCGTCGAGGCCGCCCACGACCGCGGGCTCCGCGTCGTCCTCGACGTCGGCTGGCCGAGCTCGCTCGCGGCGACGGCCGCCGACGCCGACAGCGCCGCGGCGAACGCGCTCGCCGTCGCCGTCCGCTGGCTCGACCCCGACGGCGACGGCGACCCGTCCGACGGCGTCGACGGGTTCCGCCTCGACGCGGACCCGGCGGCGGGCCCGTTCCTCCGCGGTCTCCGGCGCGTGGTGAAGGCGATCCAGCCCGAGGCCGTCCTCCTCGGCCGCGCGACGGCGGACGGCGCTGTCGCCGGGTTGGGCGCGCTGGACGCGCTCGACGACCCGCGCGCCTTCCGCGTGCTCCGGCAGCTTCTCGACCCCGCCGGCCCCCAGCTCTCGGCCGCCGACGCCGCCGCCGAGCTGGCCGACCTCTACGCCGCGACGCCGCCCGACCACCTCCCGGCCTTCGTGTCGGTCGCCGGGGGCCCCGAGGCGCCTCGCCTCGCGACCGCGCTCCGGAACGCCAACGTTCTCGACGACGCCGAGGCGACGCCGCGCCTCCGTCCCGGCTACAGCGTCGCGCCGCCCGGCCCGGACGTCCTCCGCTCGGTCGCCCTCTACCGGATGCTGCAAGCGACGCTGCCCGGCGCGCCTCACGTGCTCTATGGGGACGAGGTCGGGCTCGCCGGGGCCCGCGCCCCCGACAACCGGCGGCCCATGCTGTGGGACGACCTCGACTACGCCGTCACCCCGGACGGGGAGGCCGTCGCGCCCGACGCCGCGCTCCGCGAGCAGACCGCCCGCGCCTTCCGCCTGCGCCGCGACCACGCGGACCTCTTCGCCCGCGGCACGCTCGACTGGGACGCCACCGGCGACGTGCTCCGGTTCGCGCGCCGCACCGCCGAGGCGGAAGCGGTCGTCGTCGTCAACCTCGGCGAGACGGCCGTCCGCGTCGAGGCCGGCGGGCCGCTCGCGCTCGCCGTCGGGGGCGAGCCCGCCGTGACGGACGGGTCCGCCGTGATCGCCCCGCGCTCAGGCGCCGTCTTCGTAGCGTCTGGGGTGGCTCTCCCCTGAGCCGGGGGTGGAACGGGCGAGGGGCCGTGTCGAGATTGCGACCCCTCCTCCCCCCCGACTCATGGCCCGCGCGCTTCTCGCCGCCCTCTCCCTCGGACTCGCCTCGACGGCCTCGGCCCAGTCGCTCGCCGTCGACGCCCCGCCCGTCGCGGGGACGCTCACCCCTGGCGCCACCGAGGCCGCGGTGACCCTCGACGCCCGGGCGTCGGACGAGCTCGTGCTCTCCGGCGTCGACGGGTGCGCCGGCTACGTCGACCCCTCCGCGCCCGACGCCGTGGTCGAGTGGGATGGAGGGGACCTCCAGGTCTGGGTCCAGGGCGGCTTCGACGCGACGCTGGCGGTCTATGGCCCGGACGGCGAGTGGGCGTGCAACGACGACTCGAACGGGGTCCTCCCGGCGCTGAGCTACGACGGCGCCGACGCCGGGCGCTACGTCGTCTGGGTCGGCGGGTTCACGCCCGACGCCGACGGGATGCCGGCGACGCTCCTCGCGGGTCCGCCGCCGCCGCCGCCGGTCCTCGCCTCCGACGCGACCCCACAGGGCGGCGTGCTCGATGTCGACGGGGGGTTCGAGGCCGAGCAGGGCGCCCTCACCGTGACCGTCGACGCCGGCGGCTCCGACTCGGCCCAGTCGTTCGGCGATGACGCGGCGGGCGTCTACTGCACCGGCTACATCGACGCCGCGACCCCCACGGCCGCCATCGACTACGATGCCGACGGGGGGACCGGCGTCCTCACCATCGGCGCGACGGCGTTCGACGACCTCGTCCTCCTCGTCCAAGACCCGAACGGGGACCTCCTCTGCAACGACGACTTCAACGGGACCGACCCGCTCGTCCAAGTCTTCGACCCCGCGAGCGGGCGCTACGTCGTCTGGGTCGGGACGTTCTCGCTCAGCAACTCGGTCGACGCCACCCTCACGGTCTCGGAGACGGAGCCCGAGGTGGAGGTCTACGACGAGTACATCGAGGATTACGGCGGCGGGCCGTTCTCGGAGGGCACGTACCTCCCGCTCGACGTCGACGCCGTGCCGGACGTCCGCGTGGCGGCCAACGACGACGACGGCGAGTCGGCGACGGTCTCGTTCCGGCCGATGGCGCCGAACCCGGTCCAGGGCGCGTCCTGCGCAGGCTACATCGACGCCGCGCCGACGGCCGGCGTCACGCTCCGCGGCGACGGCCCGTTTGCCCTCACGGCCACCGCCGACGAGGACCTCACCCTCCTCGTCCGCACGCCCGAGGGCGGCTGGTTCTGCAGCGACGACGCCGACGGTCTCAACCCGGGTGTCCAGATCGACGCGCCGGAGGCCGGGCTGTACCTCGTGTGGGTCGGCGCGTTCAGCGACATGGCCGGGGACGCGTTCGAGGCCACGCTCGCGGCGACGCCGGGCGAGTTGGTCGTGAGCGAGACCGACTTCGGGATGCCCGCCGGCCCCGCCGTCGATCCGCAGTCCGAGGGCGAGTACGCGGGGTCCGAGATCGTGGGCGGATCGGCGACCGTGCAGGTCACCGCCCCGTCCGAGACGGAGGTCGAGGCGGGCGGGACCGTGCTCAACCCGGTCGAGGGCGAGGCCTGTCACGGCTTCCTCCGCGCGACCCCGTCCGCCTCGGTCGAGACCGGCGGCCCGGTCACGATCGGCGCGACGGGCGACGAGGACCTCACGCTCGTGGTCCAGGCCCCCGACGGCTCGTGGACGTGCAGCGACGACGCCGATGGCTCCGACCCGCGGGCGACGGTCGACGGCGGCGAGGGCGTGTATTCGGTGTGGGTCGGGACGTACTACCGGCGGGCGCAGCCCAGCGTGGCCACGCTGACCGTCGAGTAGCCCGGTCGGCAGAGCGCTGGGCGTCACGGGTGGGCAGACCCCAGCCGCCGGCGGTCCCCTGTGACGCCGAAGCCAGGGCACTTCGGCGGGCGGGCGGAACCGCGTAGGACACAAACTGATCATGCAGGCGCCCGCACCAATCTGGCGCGGCACTCCGTTTGCAGATCTCTTGGTCCCCCACCCCCCTACGGCCATGCGTCTCGTCACTCTCCTCGCGCTCCCGGTCGTCTTCGCCGTCGCGGCGCAGGCCCAGCCGCGTACGAGCGCGGCCCCGCAGCACACGCTCTCCATCGCCGACGAGGCCGTCTCGACCTCGCTCCAGGCCGGCGGCTCCGACCGGAACGCCGTCCCCGGCAGCGGCTGCTCGGGCTACATCGACAACGCCCGGCCGTCGGCGAAGCTGACCGTCGAGGGCGACGGGCCGCTCGCGATCTACGCCGTCTCGGGCTCCGACACGACGCTCCTCGTCTCCGACCCCTCCGGCCGCTGGCACTGCTCCGACGACGCCAACGGGAGCAACCCGGCCGTGACGTTCGCCCGCGCGGCGCCCGGCACCTACGTCGTCTGGGTCGGCACGTTCTCGCCGAACGAGGCCCCCGCGACGCTCTCGGCCGTCCGCGGCCAGCCCGCATGGTAGGGCCGGTCCGCCTCGGCGCCGA
>JAAXJP010000499.1:0-4337 GCA_012269805.1 Rubrivirga sp. | reverse complement strand
CTCTCGGCCGTCCGCGGCCAGCCCGCATGGTAGGGCCGGTCCGCCTCGGCGCCGAGGCGGACCTAGGCCTCCTGGTCGGTCCGTAGCGTCTCGAGGAGTCCCGAGAGCTGGGCGAGTTGGTCGTCCGTGAGGTGGCGGCCGAGGCGCTCGATCGCCTTCGACACCGGTGCGTCGAGCCGGCTCAGCACGTCGAGCCCCGCCGGCGTGATGTGGACCTCGACCACGCGCCGGTCGTGCTCGGCCCGCTCGCGCTTGACGAGGCCGCGCGCTTCCAGCCGGACGAGCAGACGCGTCACGTCCGGCGTCCGGTCGAGGAGCCGCTCGCCGATCTCGGAGCAGGCATAGCGCTCGGGGTGCCGGCCCCGCAAGATCCGGAGGACGTTGTACTGGGCCTGCGTGACGCCGTGCGGGGCCATCGCGGCGGCCAGCTCGCCCGAGATCCAGGATGCGGTCGCGAGGACGTTGAGCAGGGCCTCTTGTTCGCGAGAGGCGAAGGTGTCCTGCTGGATAAGATCGGAGAGCGTCACGGGCGGGCGGCAGAGGGGCGGGTCCTACGGCCGGCCTGCTAGAGGTTGTTCCAACAGACGTCCGCTACGCCTCGTCCGGCTCTGACGGCGGGGGGTGTGCCGCTCCCACCGCCCCGTCGCCCGACCCCATGGGGGCCGGCGGGAGGGCGAACGCGAACGCGGACCCGTAGCCGACGCGGCTCTCGACGTCGAGCCGCTGGCCGTGGGCCTCGAGGATGTGCTTGACGATGGCCAGCCCGAGGCCCGTGCCGCCCTCGGCCCGCGACCGGCTTTTGTCGACGCGGAAGAACCGCTCCGTCAGCCGGCCGAGCGCGTCCTCGGGGATCCCGATCCCGTCGTCGACCACGGTGACGCGGACGTCGCCGGTGTCGCGGAGGCGGGCAGCGACCTCGACGTGGCCGCCCGCCTCGTTGTACTTGACGGCGTTCTCGACGAGGTTCGTCAGGACCTGCCGGATCCGGTCGCGGTCGCCGAGCACGGGCGGCAGCGTGGCCGGTACGCGGACGGCCAGCTCAACGTCGTGCTCGCCGGCCGCGTGCTCCAGCCCCTCGACCACCTCACTCGCGAGCGCGCCGAGGTCGAAGGGGGCACGCGTGACCTGGAGGCGCCCAGTCTCCAACTTCGAGATGTCCGAAAGGTCCCGCGTGAGAGATTCTAGCCGGCTCGCGTTGCGGTAGATCTTCTCGACGAACCGGCGGCGGACGCGGTCGTCGTCGAGGGCGCCGTCGAGGAGCGTCTCGGCGAAGCCGGTCACGGCGAAGATGGGCGTCCGAAGCTCGTGGCTCACGTCGCCGAGGAACTCTCGGCGGTAGCTCTCGACCCGCTCCAGACGCTCGATCTCGCGCTGGAGCGTCCGCCCGGCGCGCCCGACCTGGTGGATGAGCGCGTCGAGCTCGTCGCGACCCGTCGCGCCCGGCAGTGAGGCGAGCGCGTCGAACCGGCGCTTGCGGGCCTCCCGGAGCGTCCGCCGCGCCAACTCCAGCCGACCGGCGATCTGACGGGAGACGGCCGCGTACGTCGCTACGCTCGCGACGAGCGCCATCAGCACGCCGGCCAGCAGCCCCGTCCGGATCCCCCCCGGCACGCCCGCGCCGATGGCCGCAACCGCACCGACCGGCAGCGCGACCGTCGCCGCCACGCGGAGCGCGAGGCGGTGGATGCGGGACGGCGTGTACGTCGGCGCGGTCACGGGCGGGAGGGCAGAGGATGGAGGATAGAGACTGGGCGGGGGCACCGCTCCTCCAATCGCCGCCCACGGGCCTTCCCGTCCGACGGACTCGACCCGGCGGTTCGGCGCTGAGGGGCGCACGCTCGACCCAGCCACCCCCGTCCGCTACCCCTCCAGGGCCTCCGCCAGCCGGTACCCGACGCCCTTGACGGTCTCGATGTAGTCGCTCCCGATCTTCTCCCGGATCTTCCGCACGTGGACGTCGACCGTCCGGTCCACCACCACGACGTCGGCGCCCCAGACGGCGCTGAGGAGCTCGTCGCGCTCGAACACGCGGCCGGGGTGGCTGGCCAGGAAGAACAGGAGCTCGAACTCCTTGCGCGGCAGGCGGAACGTCTCGCCCGTCACGGGCCGCTCGACGACGTACCGGTCGCGGTCGACCACGAGGTCGTGGACGCGGACCTGCGCCGTCGTGGCCTCCTCCTCCCGCTCGACGCGCCGCAGGAGCGCCTTGACACGGCTGACGAGCCGCTTCGGCGAGACCGGCTTCGGGAGGTAGTCGTCGGCGCCGGCCTCGAGCCCGGCGATCTCGTCGCGCTCGTCGGTCCGCGCCGTGAGCATGAGGATGGGCGTGAGCCGGAGCGCGGCCCGCTCGCGGATCTGCTCGGTGAGCGCGACGCCGTCCATCCGCGGCATCATGATGTCGACGACGACGAGGTCCGGCTTCTCGGCCTCGGCGAGCGCCAACCCGGCCACGCCATCGGCGGCCGTGAGGACGGTGAAGCCCTCCGTTTCGAGGGCGTACTGGAGAAGCTCGACCAGGTCCGGCTCGTCGTCGACGACGAGGACCGTCGCGCGGTCGTCGTCGGGCGGGAGCTCGGGCGCGGCGTCGGCCATGGCGGTGGCGTGTCGGTGAGCCCGGAAGCTAGGAGGGCTTCCGAAAGCGTGTGTTACCGCAGTGTGTCGCCCGACTCCCCGGTTCGACCGGGTCCTCCTCGGTACCGAGGCGGGCCGGGCTACGCCTCGCGGAGGGCGAGCCGGATGAGCTCCTCGGCCGACTGGGTGCCGGGGTGCGCACGGAGAACCTTCCGGAGCCGCTTTTCGGCCTCGGCGCGGCTGAGCCCCAGCGCCTCCAGGCCCGACCGGGCGTCGGCGCGGGCCTCGCTGGTGCCGTCGCCGCCGAGCGCGCCGGCCGGCTCGAGCCCGTCCATCCCGGCGAACTTGTCCTTGAGCTCGACGATGAGCCGCTCGGCCGTCCGCTTCCCGATGCCGGGGATCCGCGTGAGCAGGGCCGCGTCGCCGGCCACGACGGCGTCGCGGAGCTCGCTCGGGCTCATGGCACTGAGCGCGGCGAGCGCCAGCTTCGGCCCGACCCCGCTCACGTTCGTGAGCGTCTCGAACGTCGTCCGCTCGGGCTCCGAGGCGAACCCGTAGAGCGTCAGCGCGTCGTCGCGGACGACGAACGTCGTGACCAGCTTCGCCGGCTTCCCGACCGCCGGCAGCCGCTCGTACGACGAGGCCGGGATCAAGAGGAGGTACCCGATGCCGCCGGCCTCGATGACGGCTTCGGTCGGCTTCTTGTCGGCGAGCGTGCCGGAGACGTAGGCGTACACAGTGCGGGGCGTGCGAGGCGGGAGGGCGGAATCGGTCCAAGCTAGGCCCGCCCGGTGCCACCGACCTGTCACGGGGCGGGGACCCTCCGCCCTCCGCTCGGGTTCTCTCCCCCCACCTTCGTTCCGCATCCATGTCCGACGCCGCTCCTCACGACACCCCCGAGGCCGACGACCTCGAGCGCGACCGCTCGCCGTCGGGTAACTACGAAGCCGGTGGGCACGGCGCCGTCCCGCCCGACTCGCCCCTGGCGGGCGGCCCTGCCGAGGAGGACGGCAAGACGCTCGACGACGGTACGACGATCGCTCGCCTCGAGCGCCGCGAGCTCGGCTCCTGACTACGCGCCCTCGCGCCGGACGAAGTCGAGCAGCCGGCGGGCGTCGGCGCCGCGGTAGCTGCCCTGCTCGACGAGCGTGCCGAGCACGCGGGCGGCCTCGGCGTCGCGTCCGCGGTAGAGAAGGACGCGCCCGAGCGCGAGCCGGGCTTCCTGCGACGCCCACGAGGCCGCGTCGGCGGCGTCGATGACGGCGTCGAGGTCTGCGGCGGCGGCGTCGAGCGCGGCGGCGTCGTAGGTCGGAAAGAGCCCGAGCGTCGACCGGCGTGCGGCCTCGACGGCGCCCAGCGCCGCCGCAAGGCGGTCCGCCTCGGGCACCACGTCGTCCCCACGAAGGACGGGCGGGGCCGTCGTCTCGATCTCGCCGAGCGCCGCCACCTGGGCGCGCTCGGGGACGAGCGCGGCCGACGCAGCGAAGAGCCCCCCGTAGACGATGAGCAGGACGGCGGCGGCCGCCGCCCAGACCGGCAGGCGCACCAGCCGAAGGCGCGGCCGGGCTGGAGCGGGCGTGAGGAGCGACAGCGGGCCCGCGACCGAGTCGCCGCCTGGATCGGGGTCGCCGCCCAGCGCGCGCCCCGTCAGCCGCTCGTAGCGGCGGATCGGATCCTCCGCCTCGGCCTCGATCGCGTCGAGGCGCACGTCGAGGGCGTCGTCCGCCTCGGTCCGCTCGCCAGAGGCGGAGTCGAGGAGGGGACGC
>JAAXJP010000144.1 GCA_012269805.1 Rubrivirga sp. | reverse complement strand
CTAGTTTGCCGCCGACGCCCCAACCGCCCCGTGCCCTCCTCGAACCAGCCCCAGAGTCTCGGCTCCGTCCTCGCCGACCTTGTCGACCGCTACGGGTACCGCGAGCGGTTCGACGCGGCCCGGGCCGTCGAGGCGTGGCCGGAGGTCGCCGGCGAGGCGATCGCGAACGTGACCGAGCAGGTGTGGATGCGGCACGGGTCGCTCCACGTCAAGGTCCGGTCGTCGGCGTGGCGGCACCAACTCCAGTTCCAGCGCCAGCAGTGGCGCGAGCGGATGAACAGCCACCTCGGCCGCGAGGTCGTCGACGAGGTCGTGTTCCGGTAGGCCGGCCTCCTCCGCCTCGGCGCCGCGGCGGCCGGACTCGGGGAGCGCCCGGGGACGGCTCGGGGTCCCGCGTCTAGCTTGGGGTCTCACCCACCCGCCGCCTCGTGACCTGCCCCCTCTGCGACGCCGACCTCGAACGCTCGACCCTCCTCGACCCGAGCGACGGCGTGCCGGGCCTCCGCGGCTTCCGCTGCCCGCGTGGCCACGGCTCGTTCCTTCCGGCCGACCTCTACTTCGCCTGGCGCGAGCGCCACGAGCCGGCCGACGCCCCCTCCGAGCCGGTCCCCTCCTCCGAGGAGGTCGGCGACGTGAAGCGGGCGAAGCTGTGCCCGCAGGACGAGCGGATCATGAGCCGCTACCGCGTTCGCCCCGAGGGCGGGTTCTGGCTCGACCGCTGCGCCACGTGTGGCGGCGTCTGGTTCGACGGCGACGAGTGGGACGCGACCGTCGAGGCCGGCCTCCTCGACCGGCTCCCGACGCTCCTCACCGACGCGTGGCAGCGCCAAGCCGAGCGCGCTGTCGCCGCCGGCGGCACCGAGGACCGGCTCCGTGACCGCCTCGGCGAGGACCTCGACCGCGTCGACGGCTTCCGCGCGTGGGCGTGGCAGCACCCGCAGCGGCACCTCATCTTCTCGCGCCTCCGCGAGCGGCCGGGCGAGCCCGAGGAGGTGCTCGACTAGCGGGCCGCGGCCGGGCTCCCCCTGTAGTCCGTCGTGAGGTAGACGAGGAGGATGACGGCGCCCATCACGAGATAGAACATCCGTCCCGGTCCCTCGAACAGGAACGACCCGGCCAAGACGAGCACGCTCCCCACGACCATCTCGACCGTCCCGTGGAACGGGAACGGGATCTTCGCCACCACGCCGAGCGGAAACGCCGTCAGCAGCGTCATCGCGAGGTGGACGGCGGCGAGGGCGTAGCTCAGCGCCGCCGCGAGGCCGCCGAGGCCGAGGAGCGCCGGCGCGAGCGCGAACACGACGACGGTGACGTAGTCGAGGATGCCGTGCGTGCGGGGTGAAAGGAACCTGGGCATGGGACCGGAGGCGATAGAACGGGTGAAACGGGCCGTACACCGGGCAGGTCCGCCCGCCTCGGGCCGGGCGTCGAGGCGGGCGGGGCCGGCTAGAACCGAAGGGCGGCCGAGAGCCGCGCGCTCCGCGGGAGCACCGGGTGGAAGTGGACGTCCTCGACGCCCGCCGCGGGCTCGCCCGTGAGGCGCGACGTGTAGAGGTAGCTCACGTCGGCGGCGTCGGAGTCGAGCAGGTTGAGCACGTCGAGCGACAGCGCGACCGGCCCCACGCGCCGGCCCAGCTTGGCGTTGACGAGCGTCGAGGCGTCCGCCGTGATCGACCCGTCGCCGACGAGCGGGCGCGGGCCGAGGTGGCGGACCTGAAGACTCGCGAGCCACCCCTCCGGCCGGCCGGCGTAAATCCCGCCGGTGATCACCCGACCGATCGAGTTCTCGATCCGCTCGCCGTCGGCCTCGCCCTCCGTGTAGCGCGAGCGCGTCAGAGCGACGTCGAGGGCGAGCTGGAGCCAGTCGGTCGCGCGGTAGAAGTTGGTCCACTCGACGCCGACGTGGCGGCTGGCGTCGCTCGGCTCCGTCCCGCCCGCGTCGCCGACGAACACGAGCTCCGAGTCGAGCTCGAGCGCCCACAGCGCGACCGTCGACTGGAGCCCGTCGACAGCCGCCGTCCGCAGGCCGAGCTCGGCGCCGCGCGTCCGCACGAGCGGGTCGACGGGGTCGACGGCCTCGCCCGAGGCCGGATCGACCGTGATGACCGTCCCGCGCGCGTCGTTGCTATGGAAGCCGAGGCCGGCGCTCAGGTAGACCTCCGTCTCGGCCCACGGCCCGAGCACCAAACCCGCCTTTGGGCTCGCGATGACGTCCGTCTCCCCGCCCGAGTTGACGTCGCGGTCGCTCGTCACGTCGAACGAATAGACGTCGCCGCGGAGGCCGAGCGTCGTGCGGAGCCAGTCGGTCCAGCGCGTCTCGTTCGAGACGTAGACGCCGCCTCGCGTCTGCGCGACCTCGTCGTCCCGAACCGTCCCGATCCGCTCCCGCTCCGAGGTCCGGAACAGACCGACGCCGAGGATCTGGTCGTGTCGCACGTCCGCGCCGACCGTCGTCTCGCTCGCCCTGCCGATTCCGCCCATCCGCCACGAATGGGCCACGTCCGCACCCGCATACGCGCGCCGGTCGGCCTGCTCGAACTGGTCGCCCTGGTCGGGGTCGTCGAGGAAGTAGGTGAAGTTGGAGAACAGGTCGAGGTGGTAGGCCGCAGCGTAGGCCGTCGCCCGCGTCCGGCGGCCGGTCGCGCTCGACTGGCGCCAGGTGCCGGCGAGCGTGTAGCGGCCGGTCGTCCCGCCGTTGGTCGGGTCGAGCGTGCCGAAGCGCGTGATGCGGTCGGGCACGGCGCGGCGGGCGATCTGGTCGGTCGCCGTCCAGTCGTTGTGGTAGCCCATCGCCGTGACCTCAACGCCGGTGCGCGCGGTCCCGGTCGAGTACTTGACCACGCCGCTCGCCAGCGTTCCGTTCTCGGGCTGGACCCACGGGCCGTCGGTGACCTGGCCCCGCAACGCGACCAGCACGTCTCCCCTCCCGACGCGCCACGAATCGGCCACGATCGCGGCGACGAAGTTGTCCGACCCGGCCTCGGCCTCGGCGATGCCCGCGTCGAGGCGGCGGGCGAGGCGGATCTCGGCGCGGCCGGCCGTCGCGAAGTCGCCTGCCGCGGCGTTCTGCGGCCCCTTCTCGAAGGCGACCGTTTCCACCAACTCGGGAATCAGGAAGTTGAGGTCGAGGTAGCCCTGGCCGTGCGCGTGCGTCGGCAGGTTCATCGGGACGCCGTCGACGGACGCCGCGAAGTCGGTCCCGTGGTCCAGGTTGAAGCCGCGCAGGAAGAACTGGTTCGCCTTCCCCGATCCGCTGTGCTGCGTGACGATCGCGCCGGGCACGGTCTCCAGCACCTCTCCCACTCGGAGCAACGGCCGGACAGCGATCTGTTCTTGGCCGACGAGCCCCGACGACGCCGCGGTCGCCACGCCGACGAGGTTCGCGGATCGGCCCTCGACGACAACCTCGCCCAGGTCGGCATCCGTCGACACGAGCGTGAGCGCGACCCGCGCCGTCTCGCCCACTCGGACGGCTACGGTCGCCTCGGCGTCGCCGAAGCCGACGGACGAGGCGCGGAGCGTGTGGGTGCCGGCGGGCACGTCGAGCGCGAACCGGCCGGCGGCGTCGGTCACCGCGCCGAGCGCGGTGCCGACGACGGCGACGTTGACGTCGGCGAGCGGCCGGGCCGAGTCGGCCTCGGTGACGGTGCCGGCGAGGCGGGCGGACTGGGCGGAGGCGGCGCCCGTGAGGAGGGCGACGAGGGCGGTGAGCCGCGCGAGGCGGCGGAGAAGCAAGGGCATCGGTCGAGAGGAGTCGGTAGAGAGGGGTGCCGCACGGGCGCACGGCGGGCGTCGCCGCGCCCACGCGCGGCGGTCGGGGCCGGAGATCGGCCAGTGAGTGCGTCCTGCCCGTTGGGCGGGCGCGCTCAGCCGCGCCGGATCGGCGGCGGCGTCTCTACCGAGGAATCGACCGAGGCGAGCGGAGCTGGCCGCACGCCGTCGAGGTGGAGCAGGGCGACGGCGGGCGCCGGGACGCCGGGCGTCGCGGGCAGCCGGTGCTTGTCGAGCGAGACCGGGATCACGAGCGGACGCTCGTCCGGCGGCGGCTCGTGGCTGTGGACCGTACCGTCGTGCTCGGGGAGGCCGCGCACTTCAGGCGGCGTCGCCCGCACGTGGACCGTCTCGCGCACCGGCTCGGCGCTGTGATGGTGCCCGTGGTGCTGGTCCTCGTGTCCACCGTGCGCGTGTGCCTTCGGGCGGAGCGTCCGCAGCACGTCGCGGTCGCCCTCCACGTCGCCGACGAGGTGCGGCACGGTGGGCGCCGTCGAGACGTGGTCGAGGGCGAGGTGCGGGAGCAGCTTGAGGCCCTGGCCCGAGGCCGTCGTCCCGAGGGCGACGGCGTATCCCGCCAGCACGAGCACGACCAGCAGGCCCCGGAGGGCGCGCCCGGTCCGGCTCGGAGTGGCGGCGCGGCTCACGTTAGCGCGTGGCCGAGGTGGCGCGGATCGGCGTTCCCGTGCCGAGCGACGCCACGAGGGTCTCCGCCTCGGCCGCCGCGCTCGGGCTCTCGACGTAGAGGTTGCCGTCGAGCGCGATCCGCAGGTGGCGGGCCGCCTCAGCCGTTTGGCCGGCGCCCTCGTAGATCCGCGCGGCGCGGTAGTGGACCATCGCGTCGCCCGTGTCGAGCCGCATCGCGCGCTCGATGTACGGGATGGCCTCCGCGGAGCGGCCGACGTGGTGGAGCGCCCAGGCGTAGGTCTCGTTCGCGTGGAGGTGGCCCGGCCGGCGGGCCTGCTGTTCCTTCGCCATCCGGAGCGATCGCTCCAGATCCTCCCCCTGGTCGATCAGGAAGTCGGCCTCCTCCATGTCGACGATCTCGCCGAAGCCGCGCGCCTCCAGCAGCGCCTCGTGGACGCGCTCGGCGGCGGCGTCCGCCTTCGCCTCGTCGCCCACGGCGAGGTACGCCTCGACGAGCAGTTCATCGATGACCCCGAGCGGCTCGAGCGAGCGCGCCTCCTCGAGCTGGCGGACGGCCTCGTCGGCGTCGCCCTTCACGAGCGCGACGTGGCCGAGGCCCGCCAGCGCGGGCACGAAGTCCGGCTTCTCCTCGAGGATGCCGCGGTAGAGGAACGCCGCCGTGTCGGTCTTGGCGTCGCCGAGGTAGAGGCCCGCGAGGTGGTACAGCGCCCAGGCCCTCTCGGGCCGGCCGTACGGCGTCGCGTCGGCGGCGAGGCGCATGGCCTGGACGGCGCCCTCGGTGTCGCCGTGGAGCTCGCGGATGTAGCTCGCGCGGGAGTAGGCCGGGAGGCCCGGCTTCAGCGCCTGGAGCCGGTCCGAGACGCGGACGGCCTCGTCGTACTCGCCCAGCTCCACGAGCGCGTCGACGAGCGTGCCGTGGACGTAGGCGTGGTGCGGGTACTCCTCGAGAAGCTCGCGAGAGAGGTCGCGCGCCTCCTCGAACATGTGGAGCGTGTTGAACAGCGACGCCTGGAGCGTCCGCGCGTAGTAGTGGTCGGGCGCCATCGCGACGGCCTCGGCGAGGAGCTCCTCGGCCTCGGGGATGGTCTCGGCCTGCGTGCCCCGCTCCTCGCCGAGCTGGAGGAGCGCGTGGGCGAGGCGGACGCGCGGCTCGACGCCGTCGGGCTCCTGGCGGAGGAGGGCGCGATAGTAGTCGGCGGCCTCCTCGGCGTCGGCGAAGCGGTCGCCAGGGGCGACCTGGGCATGGTCCTGGGGCAGCGGAGCGGACTCGCGGTTGAGCCAGAGGGCGGCGACGGCGCCGACGGCGGCCAGCACGAGTCCGACGGCCAGGAGGCGGGCGGTGCGGGAAGTCATGGGGATGGGAGCTGCGAGAGGAGAAAAGAGGGGGCGGAGCGTGCTCGGCTCCGCCCCCCCGGGCCCGCCGAGGCGGGCCGGGTGGCGCACGAGCGCGCTAGCGGACGACCGTCGCCCGCTTCGTCGCGACGAGCTCCCCGTCCACCATCAGGCGGTAGAGGTAGGTGCCCGTGGCGAGGCCGGAGGCGTCCCAGTCGACGTCGTGCTCGCCGGAGCCGTAGCGCCGGTCGGTGAGCGTCTGGACGCGGCGGCCCTGGACGTCGTACACGTCCACGCGGACGGTCGCCGAGCGCGGGAGCTGGAACCGGACCGTCGAGTTGCCGGCGGTCGGGTTCGGGAAGCTCTGGTCGAGGATCATCCCCGACGGCGCGCCGACGCCCATCCCGCTGGAGGTGGCGAACCGGGCGCGCGGGGCGCCGGTCGTCTGGTCGCGGACGTAGTCGTAGCCGCGGTGCGGGTTGGCGAGGTACGGGAAGTCGCCCCGGAGCGCGATGTCGTTCCGGGTCGGGCCGGCCACGAAGTCGAGCTCGGACAGCGTCTGCGGCGTGACGAGCGCGCCGGAGTAGTCGGCGCCGGTGTAGTCGTCCTCGAGGAGGCCGACCGCCGTGAGCACGAGGCCACCGACGGCCTGGAGCTCGATCGTCGTCACGTCATCCTCCAGGCGGCGCCCGTTCGGGAAGCCGTCCATGTGCGGGATGAACTCGACGTCGGTGTTGGCGAAGTCCGGCACGGTCAGGCCGATGGCCGCCGCGCGGATGAGCCCGAGGCGGGCCCAGTCGGTGAACTCGCTCGAGGAGCGGTCCGTCGTCGGCGTGGCCATGTTGAGGCGGAGCATGTCGCCGCCCCAGAGCCCGCCGTCGGGCGTCTGCGTGATGGGCAGGAAGTTGTGGATAAACGGCTTGCCCTCGGTGAGGGGGTTGCCGTCGGTCTTCCCGGTCAGCAGCTGGTACGGCGCCAGGTTCGGGACGCCGAAGTAGAAGATGGGGAAGATGTCCACGAGCCGCGGCTGGTTGTCGCCGGCCAGTGCCGTCACGCTGCCGTCGCCGAGCGGGCGGAGCGGAGCCACGCTGTCGTCGAACGCCGACCCGGCCACGAACTCGGCCGGCACGTCGCCGGCCACGATCGCCTCGACGATGTCGAAGACGCCGTCGGAGTCGTTGATCTCGCCGAAGTTGGTGTTGAAGTTGAACCCTTCGTTCCCGTCGCCGTCGAGGTCGCCGAAGACGCCCGCGAGCGCGTTCATCTGGATCGACAGGTCGTCCGAGAGGCCCGGGACCGCGTCGCCGAAGGCGCCGTTGCCCATGTAGAGGCCGAGCTCGGGGTTGGCGAAGTACTGGATGAACTCCTGCTCGTCCTCGTCATAGGGCGAGGTGTAGTTCCAGTAGTCCTTTTGCCCGATCGGGATGATGGCCTCGTTCGTCAGCGGCATGCCGAGGCGCGAGACCTGGATGTAGCGGCCCGAGACCTGGGGCTCGGGGTTCTCCGGGTCCGAAGAGAGGGTCGTGAACTGCGGCCGCGAGGCCGAGGCCCACACGCCGATCACGAAGTCCGGGTCGAGGATGCTGTCGGCGTCGTCGGCCGACATCCCGTCCTTCTGAAGCATCTCGATCGGGATCGAGAGCACGAGGGCGTGCGTGTTGTACCCGGCGACGGCGTCACGCGCGAGCTCGGGGTTCTGGTGCTCGCCGGGCACCCCGTCGGTGCCGAACTCCTGGCGGATGTTGCCGAGGTCGAACACGCCGCCGAGGTCGACGAAGAACGGGTCGTCGCGCGGGCCGGCGAACACGGTCTCGCCGGTCGTGGCCGTGACGATGGCCTGCTGCGTGAGGTCCTCGTAGGTCGTGTTGAGCCCGACGCCGGACTCGATCGAGCGCGGGCCGATGTTGGCCGGCGGCGTGTAGCCGTCGGTCACGATCGTCTGGAACGAGGCGCCGCCGTCGGTGCTCTTCTCGAGCGTGTAGCTCGTGTTCAGGTTTTCCGCGCCGAGGCGGATGTTGAAGAACGTCGAGGGGTCCTCGTTGACCCGGTCGAACGTGAACCGGTAGGTGATGTCGTCCGTGGCCGAGCCGAGGGCGCCGGCCGACGTCTGGTTCTTGATGTGGATCTCGTAGCGGATGTTCTCCCCAAAGTGGTTGTAGTTGGGGCCGCCCTCGGGGTGCGAGAGTGGGATGTAGTCCGCGACGATGATGACGTTGTCGTCGTCGTTGGGGTCGCGGAAGGCGTAGACGTCGGTGTTGTCCGCTAGCGGGTCGTCGGCGATGAGGGGGGCTTCACGGTGGCTCGAGGCGTCCGACGGGGGCGGAGCCAGGAGACCCGCCGTGAGGATGAGGGCGGCGGCGGCCGCGCCCATCAGTAGGGTGCGCAAGGGGGTCATGAGAGGGAGAGGGGGGAATGGGATCAATAAGGAAGCCCTTGATGGTGCTCGTTCTCGAGTCCGTCTTATGCTCAATCGTTGCTCACCTGCGTAGGAGAGACCCCCACATCCGCGTCAGGAACGCCGTTTCGACCCCGCCACCTCTCCCTTGCGCTCGCCCACGGCCCCCTCTCCGCCCACGCTCGGCGACCGGTTCCGGGCCGCCCGGCACCGCCGGTTCGTGGGGCGCGAGCGGGAGCTGGCGCCGTTCGCCGACGCCCTCGCCGCGGACGACCTCCCGTTCCACGTCGCCCTCGTCCACGGGCCCGGAGGGATCGGGAAGACGGCCCTCCTCGACGAGATCGCCCGCCTCGGGGCCGAGGCGGGGGCGGCCGTCGCCCGCCTCGCCGGCCGCGACCTCGACCCGCCCCCGCCCGCGTTCCCCGCGGCCGCCGACGCCGCCCGGGTGGCCCACGCCGACCGCAGCGGCCTCCTAG
>JAAXJP010000598.1:989-2118 GCA_012269805.1 Rubrivirga sp. | reverse complement strand
TCTGGAGGATCCGGCCGCCTTCGGCGTCCACGTCGACCGCCTTGCCGTCGACTTCGACTTCCAGATCGGAGAAGACCGACGAGCCAGAGGGGAGTGGGAACGTGAACTCGAAGCGCCCGGCCTCGCCGTCGTTCTCGACGCGGAACCGGCCGTCGACGGCGGCGGCGTAGGTCGGGTACCACATCAGCCCCTTTTTGCGGTGGGCGAGGTGGAGGTCGGCCTCGACGTCGGTGCCGGCGAGCGGGACGGGCGTCCGCGTCGTCTCGGTGACGATCTCGGTCACGGTTCCGATGGCGTGGTCCGCGGCGACCTCGGCGGAGGCGGCGTCCGGCATGGGCCCGGCTTGGTGAGTGACCGTCCGCGCGCGCTCGCCGAGGCGGGCGACGGTCGGCGCGTGCTGAGTCTGCGGGCCGCCCCACAGGTCGCCCACGTCGCTCCGCGTGGAGGCGCCGGACGTCTCGGTGCGGTGGACGACGGTCCCGCCGAGGATCATCCAGGCGACGGAGCAGCAGACGAAGATGAAGGCGATGGCGAACAGGCGTTTGATCATGGGGCCGGGGGAGGGGAGGTGGCGGCCGACGGGCCGGACGAGGGTGCGGACCGCCAGGACCGTGAGCACGGCGGCGGCGAAGACGACAGTGAGGGCGGCGAGGGCGAACACGACGGGTCAGGCGGCGAGGGCGCCGAAGCGCCGCTCGCGCTGGCGGAAGTCGGCGAGGGCGTCGGCGAGCGTGGCGCCGGGGACGTCGGGCCAGGCGAGGTCGAGGAAGAGGAGCTCGGCGTAGGCGCTCTCCCAGAGGAGGAAGTCGCTCAGCCGCCGCTCGCCGCCCGTGCGGACCAGGAGGTCGACGGGCGGGGCCGGCGCGCCATCGGGGTGGAGGGCCGCCGCGAGCGCGGCGTCAAAGGCGGCCTCATCCGGCACGTCCACGTGCTCCCCCTCGGCGCCGAGGCGGGGGGAGCCGGCCAGCCGGGCGGCGGCCTCGCGGATCGCCCACCGCGCCGAGTAGTCGACGGCCACCCGGATCAGGAGGCGATCGCCGCCGCGCGTCTCCCACTCGGCCCGCGCCGCGGCGTTGCGGAGCGCGACAGGCAGCCGGTCGCGTCGGCCGATGAGCTGGAGGCGGACGCC
>JAAXJP010000598.1:0-979 GCA_012269805.1 Rubrivirga sp. | reverse complement strand
TGTCGGCCGAGAACGCGTAGACGGTGAGCGTCCCGACGCCCAGACCGGGCGCGGCCTCGACGACGCGGCGGAACGCCTCGGCGCCGGCGCGGTGGCCGGCCACGCGCGGGAGGCCCTGGCGCGTGGCCCAGCGGCCGTTGCCGTCCATGACGCAGGCGACGTGGAGTCCGGGTGGGGTGGGGAGAGTTCTTTGCATGACAAAGCTTCGGATGACGAGAAAGCCCGCCGCGGCACCGAGGCGGGCGGGCTCGGGACTAGAAGAGGACGGGGAAGGCGAGGACGACGGCGAGCGCCCAGAGTGCGTAGACCGTCAGGAAGCGGCCGGTCCACGCGTCGTCCGGCCCGGCGCCGCGGCCGAGCGCGCGCCGCACGAGCGGACCGACCATCCCGGCGAAGTGGGCGGCCATCAGCACGTTGAGCCCGACGATCGCAAGCCGGTTCGGTGTCAGCCCGCCGGCCAACCGGCCGACGATCGAGCCCAGCGCGGCGAGGTCTGCCAGCAGTGCCAGCGCCACGAGCGCGGCGGCCACGCCGTCGGTCCAGACGCGCTTGCGGTCGGGGCGCTCGGCTTCCATCAGGAGCACGAGCGCGAGGACGGCGACGAGCGCGACGTTGAGGACGAGGAGCGAGTCGCGGTCGGCGAGGCCGCCGCTGGCGACGAGCGCCGGGAGGTAGACGACGAGCACGACGAGCGCGAGCGGCCCGAACACGCGCGCCACGAGCGGCGCCAGCCGCCCGGCCTCGACCCGCTGGCTGGCGAGTAGCGCCCCGACGGGCAGCACGCCGATCGCGCCGTACACGATCACCCACTCAAACAGAACCGTCTCGACGCCCACGCCGATGGCTTCGAACAGCCCGGCCGTGAGCGCGACGAGGATGCCGCCGCCGAGCGTCAGGACACCCGCCAGCGCGGCCGTCTCGCCGCCGAGCTGGAGATAAGCCAGCCGGGCCTCGGCATTCTTCCACTTCGCCCCGAGTG
>JAAXJP010000512.1 GCA_012269805.1 Rubrivirga sp. | reverse complement strand
GGGCATGACCAGGGCGGGGGAGGCGAGGGGGAGACGTTCAGAGTAACCCCCACGAATTGGCGCGCGCTCCTCCGGTCGGCGGGGAGGGGGCAGCGTATGTTTGAGGTGTCATTCCCTATTGGCCCGGCGCGAGCGATTTATGCCGACTCCCCAACCCTTTCCCCCCGAAACGTTCGGGACGGCGCCCCCGTCTCCCGACTACGCACGTCCGGGGTACGCCTACGGGCCGCCCCGACGGCCGGCGGACCTCGCCAGCCAGATCCGGGAGTGGGTCGACGTGGTCGTCCGGGGGCGGTGGCTGATCCTGGTGTGCGTCGCCGTCGTCCTCGTGCCGGTGATCGCGTACGTGGCGTTGGCCCCGGACGTCTACGAGGCGTCGTCGTACCTCTACGTGGAGACGAATTCGGGTGGGGGGCTGAACGGCATGATGCCAACTGGTGGTGACGGCGTCGCCTTCGTCCAAGACCAGGGCATCTCCAACGAGCTCTACATCCTCCAGAAAGCGGAGGACCTCCCCCGCGCCGTCGCCACGACGCTGCTCGCCCAGGCCGAGAGCGGGGAGGCCCCGCCCCTGACGGTGTTGGAGACGGAGACCGGCGAGGCCCCGCCTGTTGAGGTCATCGCCGACCGGGTGACGGAGTACGTCCGCGTGCAGCAGGACGGCGGGAACGCCGCGAACGGCGTCCGCGTGGCGGCGCAGAGCACCTCGCCGCGCGAGGCGGCCATGATCGCCGACCTCTACGCGCAGGCCTACGTCGATCGGACGCAGAACTCGAGCCGGGCCTCGGTCGCCGCCAGCCGCGAGTTCCTCGAGGCCCAGGCCGACTCGGTCGCCGCGCAGCTGCGGGCGCGCGAGGAGGCTGCCCGGACCTTCATGGACCAGGAAGGCGCCGTCCGCCTCGACGAGGAGGCCTCGAACATCGTCAGCCAGCTGGCCGCGCTCCAGGCCGAGCGCGACCAGGCCCGCGTCGAGGCCGGCATGCAGTCGTCGCGGATCGCCGAGCTCCGGGCCCAGATCTCGCGCCTCGAGGGGACCGTCGCCCAGCGGATGGGCTCCGGCACCGACCGCGCGCTCCAGCAGGACGAAGAGCGGCTCGCCGCCCTCCGCGACCGGCTCGAGACCATCTACCTCAACGACCCCGCCCTCCGGTCGCGCGCCGACGTCCCGGCCGACGTGGCCCAGCTCCGCCGCCAGATCGACCAGCTCGAGACCCGCGTGCAGCAGCAGAGCGACCAGCTCGTCGGCGAGGCCATCGCGGCGGGTGGCGTCAACGCGGCCTCGGAGGGCCTCCCCCGCCTCTCGGCCCTCCGCGACCGGCTGACCGAGGCGGAGGTGGCGCTCCAGGGGCTCCGCTCCCAGATCGGCATCCTCAACGACCGGATCGCCTCCTACCAGGGTGACCTCGACCGGATTCCGGGCCAGAGCGTCGAACTGGCCCGGCTCATCCGCGAGCGCGAGAGCGCCGAGCGGCTCGCCCTCGGGCTCGACCAGCGGCTCCAGGAGGCCCGCGTGGCCGAGAGCGCCGAGCTCGGCTACGCCGAGGTCGTCCGCTCCGCCGACGTGCCGGTCACGCCCGTGGCCCCGAACCGCGGCCGGATCCTGATCCTCGGCCTCCTCATCGGCCTCGGGCTGGGCGTGGTGCTGGCCGTCGGGCGCGCGCAGCTCGACCAGACGCTCCGCCGCCCCGGGCAGCTCCGCGAGGCCGGCCACCCCGTGCTCGGCGTCGTCCCCGACGTCACGACGCTGATCCAGGAGGACGCCGGCGGCGCCGACGCCGTCACGGTCCAGGGCTGGACCCTCGACTCCCGCGTCGTCTCGATCCTCTACCCGATGTCGGCCGCGGCCGAGGCCTTCCGCGGGCTCCGCACGAGCGTCCAGTTCTCGAAGCCCGACGCCGTCGTCCAGACCCTCCTCGTCACGAGCGCGAGCCCGGGCGAGGGCAAGAGCACCGTGGCCTCGAACCTCGCCGCCGTCATCGCCCAGTCCGGCCGGCGGACGCTCCTCATCGACGCCGACCTCCGCCGGCCCCGCGTCCACACCCTCTTCGGGATGAGCAAGACGCCGGGCCTCACCGAGTACATCTCGGGCCAGGGCGAGGAGCGCGACATCACCGTCGGC
>JAAXJP010000268.1:8101-8650 GCA_012269805.1 Rubrivirga sp. | reverse complement strand
GGCGGCGGCCGCGCCGCTCCCCACACCCCGCGGCGGCCGGCCGGGCGGGCCGCGCGGCGGGGCGCGGCCTGGCCCCGCCGGCGCCCCGCGGCGGGACGAGTCAGCCGAACGGGCGCTCGACGGTCGACTCGGCGACGGCCTGCTCCTCGACGCCCTCGTCGCCGGTCGGCTGACGGAGGATGTGGAGGAACCACACGACGGCCAGCGCGGCGCCTCCGGCGTAGGAGACGGGGAAGGCCCACCAGATCCCGTCGGTCCCCCACTCCAGCCGGCTCGAGAAGAACCACGCGAGCGGGAAGCGAAGAATCCACAGGCTGAAGATGGAGATCAGCATCGAGACATACGTCCGGCCGGCCCCGCTGAAGCCGCCTCCGATGACGACCTGCGCGCCGATGAGCCCCCAGCCCGGCGCCATGATGCGGAGGAACTGCGCGCCCTCCTCGATCACGGCCGGCTCGCCTGGCACGAACGCGGCCACGAGCGGGCGTGCGAAGGAGAAAGAGATCAGACCGGCCGCCGTCATCGTACCGAACGCTATACACGTGAAGA
>JAAXJP010000268.1:0-8091 GCA_012269805.1 Rubrivirga sp. | reverse complement strand
CGGCGCCCCCCCGCGGCGTCCCGCGGCGGGCCCGCCCCCGCTGCCCGGCCCCCACGTTTTGCCCGACGACCGTCGAGGTGGCGATCCCCAGCCCGAGCGCCGGGATCAGCACGAACGAGAAAATCCGCGTGACGACGCCGTAGACGGCCACCGACTCGCTCCCGAACCCCGCGACGAGCGTGACGAGCGCCGTCAGCCCGAGCGCGCGCATGGCTTGGTCGACGGAGGCCGGAAAGCCCAGCCGGGCGATTCGGCGGGCGACGCCGAGGTCCGGCCGGAGGTCCCGCCAGCGGACGCGGATCGGGCGGCGCCCGCTCAGGAGGAGCCACGCGCCGACGAGCGCGGCCAGCCCCTGCGTCCCGATCGTGGCCGCGGCGGCGCCGGCCACGCCGAGCGCCGGGACCGGTCCCCAGCCCAGGATGAAGAGCGGGTCGAGCAGGAAGTTCAGCAGGACCGTCCCGCCGACGATGTGCAGCGGCGTCTTCACGTCGCCCACGCCGCGGAGCAACGCTTGAAACACGAAGTAGCCGAAGATGAACGGCAGCCCGAGGTAGCTCAGCCGGAGGTACTCGGCGGCCGGCGGGAGGACCTCGGCGTCGGCGCCCATCAGCTCGAGGAGCGGCGCCGCGAGGGCGAACCCGGCGGCGGCGAGCGCGACCGACAGGAGCGTGACGATGGCGTACGTCTGGCCCGCGACGTAGTCCACGTCGCGGCGGTCGCCGCGGCCCTCGGCCTGGGCCACGAGGATCGTCCCGGCGATCGTCACGCCGCCGCCGACGGCGATGAACAGGAAGATGACCGGGAAGCTGAACGAGACGGCCGCGACCGCGACGGCGCCGAGGCGGCCCACCCAGAACGTGTCGGTCAGCTGGTAGACCGTCTGGAGGACGTTGGCGAGGACGACGGGCCCGGCCAGCCGGAGGAGCGACCCGGCGATGGGGCCTTGGAGGATCTGGTCGGACGGGCGGCCGGTGGCGGGCACAGCGTCGGCGGGGGGACGCCCCGCCAACCCCTCCGGCCAGGGCGGGTTCGTCGCGGCGGGCGCGTTCGGTGTGAACGAGAGCGCGTCCGCCGACTCCGCCCGCCTCGGGGCCGAGGCGGAGGGAGCTACTTCGGCGGGTAGACCTTGACCGACTCGTAGCGCCGGAGTTGGACCGAACCCGGCTTCGCCCCGCGCGGCTTCGTCACGTCGCACGCGCGGCATACGTGGACGTCGACCTTCCCGCTCGCGTGTTTCGCCTTCGAGTGCTGGACGGCCAGCTCCGCCGCGCGCTTGACGACGTGGCGCGGCACCTCCTCCCCCTCCGGCGTCCGCACGACGACGTGGCTGCCGGGCGTCCCGCCGCCGACGTGGAGCCAGACGTCGTTCGGGCGGGCGACCTTGAACGTCAGCTTGTCGTTGTCCTTCGCGGTCCGGCCGACGAGCACCTCGTAGCCCTCGACGTCGTGCGTGTCGTAGTCGGCGAGGGTGGAGGACTTGCGGGCCATGGCGGTGGGATCTTGCGGGCGCCCCAACCTAGCGCCCGGTGCGCACGCGCCTCCTCCAAGATCCCGCCGATGCCGCCGCCGTCCTCCGCGACGGCGGCCTCTGCGCGATCCCGACGGAGACGGTCTACGGGCTGGCCGCGCGTGCGGACGCCGCCGACGCCGTCCGCCGCGTGTTCAAGGCCAAGGGCCGGCCGGGCGACAACCCGCTCATCGTCCACCTCGGCGACGCCGGCGAGGCGGACGGAGTCGCCCACGTCACGGATGTCGGGCGGGCCCTCCTCGACGCGTTCGCTCCCGGCCCGCTGACGGTCGTGCTGCCGGCGCGGCCGGGCCTCCCCCCCGGCGTGACGGCCGGCCTCGACACCGCCGCGGTGCGGGTACCCGCCGCGCCGCTCGCGCTCGCCGTGCTCGGGGCGACGGGGCCGCTCGTGGCGCCCTCCGCCAACCGGAGTGGGCGGCCGAGCCCGACGACGTGGCAGGCCGTCGTCGACGACCTCGACGGCCGGATCGACGCCGTCCTCCAGGGCCCGCCGACGGACGTGGGAATCGAGTCGACGGTGGTGGACGCGACGGGCGAGACGCCGCTCGTCCTCCGTCCGGGGGCCGTCACGCTCGACGCGCTCCGCGAGCTGTTCCCCGACGCCCGCACGGTCGACGCCGGCGCCGAAGCCGCCCGTCGGTCGCCGGGCGTACGGCACCGGCACTACGCGCCGCGCGCTCGCGTCCGCCTCGTGACGTCCGCCGACCGGGCCGAGCCCGCGCCCGAGGCGGCGTGGATCGGGCTCTCGGAGCCGCCGCGTGGCTACGCCCAGGCCACCGTCTGCGACGACGCCGACGACTACGCGCGTCGCCTGTTCGACGCCTTCCGCCGCGCCGACCGCGCCGGCCTCGGGCGGATCGACGCCGAGGTCGTGCCCGAGGTCGGGATCGGCGTGGCGCTCATGGACCGCCTCCGCCGCGCGGCCCAGGCCTGACTACCCGCCGATCACGCCGCGGCCGACGTACATCAGGATGAACAGGGCGATCCAGAGGAGGTTGCCCACTCCGAGCCCTGCCGCGAGCCGCTTCCGCCCCGACTCGGCCTCCGGCGTGCCGGCCCCGGCCACGAGCTTGTTCCACCCGCTCCGGATGAGGAAAAGCTGCACGAGCACGAGAAGCAGCCCCAACGTCAGCGACGTGTGGTAGGCCCAGTGGTTGTACTGGATCTCGAAGCCGAGCCGCCGCCCCAGCACCCAGTTCGCGATCGCGAACACGTAGAACAGGACGATCGCCCCGTTCATCGAGGCGATCACCTTGCCTCCCTCGGCCGTCCCCGGCCGCATCGCGCTCCGCGCGAGCGACGGGACCGCCGCGGCCATTCCGAACCACACCGCAGCGAACAGGACGTGGAGGGCGATGACGATGGTGTGGATCAGAGGGAGCATGGTCCGCGAGTGAGGGGCTGGCTCGAAGCTACGGGCCGGTTGGGACGCCCACGACGGCGTCCAGTTCGACTTCCACGAGGAGTTCGGGCGCGATCAGCGCCGACACCTCGACCATCGTCGCCGCTGGGGGGCAGCCCCCGAAGGCCTCCGCGTGCGCGCGTCCGACCGCGTCCGCCTCGGCGATGTCGACGACGAACATCCGGGTGCGGAGCACGTCCTCGGGCCGGCCGCCGAGGGCCGCGAGGGCGGCGAGCGCCGTGGCGAAGGCCGCGCGGGCCTGGGTGTACGCGTCGGGCCCGGGGGCCGTCGTGCCCGACACGGCGACCACGTCGCCGATCCGCACCGCGCGGCGGTAGCCGTACCGGCCCTCCCACTCGGCCCCGCTCGTGACCTCGCGCCGCCCGCTCACAGCGGGACGACGACCTGGACCGGCATCGCGACCGCGTCCTCGTCGCCGAACACGTCCGGCATCAGAATGTGGACCGCGGCCCCCGATGCGATCCCGATCGCCGCGCCCACGGCCACGTCGCTCGGGTAGTGGACGCCGTGCCACACGCGCGCCACGCCCATCGCCGACGCCCACACTGCCGCCGGCGCGATCACGTACCACTCCGGGTAGCTCAGCCCCACCGACGTCGCGATCACGAACGCCGACGACGTGTGACCCGAGGGGAACGAGTGCGGGTCGAAGATCTCGTCGCCCTGATGCCCCCGGTCGCGCGCGTCGACGCCGTCGACGGCGATGTAGGGCCGGGGCCGCTGGATCAGGTTCTTGAGCGCGAACGTGACCCCGAAGTTGAGGCCCTGCGCCGCCGTCAGCCGGAGCGCCGGGTCGAGGTCGGCGCCCACGATCGCGCTCCCCGCCCACAGCGCCGGCGCGGCCCCGAAGTACACGGGGTACGCCGACTCGTTGACGAGGCGCATCGGGACGGCCACGAGCGGGCGCTCGTCGTCGTAGACCGACCGGAGGAGGACGACCTCGAACGGCTCGGTCTTGGGCGGGAGGTTCGTGGTGTCGACCGGCACCTCCTGAGCGGAGGCGGCGGCGGCGAGCAGGACGGTGAGGACAACGAACGAGCGCATGTCTCGAAGCTACCCGCATGACGGACCCGGCCCGACACGAAACGCGCCGCCCGAGCCGGAGCCCGGGCGGCGCGGAGTCCTCCCGCCTCGGTGTCGAGGCGGGCGGGGTCGGGTGCCTTAGGCGTCGACCAGCTCGTCCTCGTCGACGTCCTCGTCGGAGGAGGTCGCGGCCGAGACCATGCCGAGCGCCTCGCGGACGGCCTGCTTGACCTCCTCGCGCTGCTCGGGGTTCTGGCGCAGCCACTCCTTTGTGGCGTCGCGGCCCTGCCCCACGGTGTCGTCGCCGTAGGAGTACCACGAGCCGGACTTCGAGATGATGTCGTGTTCGAGCCCGAGGTCGATGAGCTCGCCGAGCGACGAGACGCCCTCGCCGTAGATGATGTCGAACTCGGCCTGCCGGAACGGCGGGGCCACCTTGTTCTTCACGATCTTGACGCGCGTCCGGTTGCCGACGACCTCCTGGCCGTCCTTGATGGCCCCGATCCGGCGGATGTCCATCCGGACCGACGAGTAGAACTTGAGCGCGCGGCCGCCCGACGTCGTCTCCGGCGAGCCGAACATGACGCCGATCTTCATCCGGATCTGGTTGATGAAGATGAGGATCGTCTTGGTCCGGTTGATCGTGCCGGTCAGCTTCCGGAGGGCCTGGCTCATGAGCCGGGCCTGGATCCCGACGTGGCTCGCGCCCATCTCGCCCTCGATCTCAGCCTTCGGCACGAGCGCGGCGACGGAGTCGACGACGACGACGTCGAGCGCGCCACTCCGGACGAGCATGTCGCAGATCTCGAGCGCCTGCTCGCCGGTGTCCGGCTGGGAGATCAGGAGCTCGTCCGTGTCGACGCCCAGCTTCTCGGCGTAGGTCGGGTCGAAGGCGTGCTCGGCGTCGATGAACGCGCACGTCCCGCCGACCTTCTGGGCCTCGGCGATGATCTGGGTCGCGAGCGTCGTCTTGCCCGACGACTCGGGGCCGTAGATCTCGACGATCCGGCCGCGCGGGACGCCGCCGATGCCGAGGGCGTGGTCGAGCGTGAGGCTCCCGGTCGAGATGGCGTCGATCGAGACCGGCGGGGCGTCGCCCATCTTCATGATGGCGCCCTTGCCGAACTGCTTGTCGATCTGCTTCATCGCCAGATCGAGCGCCTTCGACTTCGCGGCGGAGTCGGCGGGGACGGTGGAGGGGGATTTCGCCATGAGGGCAGGGCTCCGGAGAGCGGATTTGGATGAGTGAGGGCCGGGCGGTGTGGCCCCTCAGGCACAGTGGGATCGCAACATGGTACCGCCCCGGGGTGACAGCGCCGCGTCACGGCCTCCCGGCGTCTAGACCACCCGAGAGGATTTACCTAACCCGCGCCGTCCGGAAAAGTTGAACGGCGCCCCAGGGGTCGGGCCGTCCCCGACGGGCGGCGCCGGGGCGGGCCTACTCGTGGCGGATCGCGTCGGCCGGGCGGAGGCGGGCGGCCCGGAGCGCGGGGTACGTCCCGAACACGACCCCGACGGCCACGGCGACCGCCGCGACGACGGCCAGCGTCTGCGGCGTCACGGCCGCGTAGAACGGGACGTCGGTGGCCGCGCGGAGGACCGGTGCCGCAGCGAACACGACGGCCAGCCCGAGGCCGAGACCGATCAGGCTGCCGACGCCCGAGACGGCCACGGCCTCGGCCAGGAACTGCGCCACGACGTCCCGCCGCCGCGCCCCGACCGCCTTCCGCACGCCGATCTCGCGCGTCCGCTCGGTCACCGTCATCAGGAGCACGTTCATCACGCCAACGCCGCCGACCACGACCGACACGCCGGTGATCAGCCCCATCACGAGCTTGAACAGGAGCATCCCCCGGCGGAATTGTTCAGCGCGCGCCTCGTAGCTCGCGACCTCGAACGCCGCGCGGCCGTCGGGGAACCGCCCGTCCAGCCAGTCGCGGATCTCGGCCGTGAGGGCGGCGACCGTCTCGGCGCGAGCGGCGTGGATCGCCAGCGTCGGCGCGGGCCCGCCCGCCTCGGCGAACGCGGCGCACGGCCCGGCGGCCCGGTGCGGGTCGTCGGGCCAGCCGGCCAGCACGCCGACGACGACGGCCTCGGCGCCGTCGACGCCGACCGTCCGCCCGACCGCCGACGCGTCGGGGGCGAGCCGTGCCGCGAGCGAAGCCGACACGACCAGCTCGGGCCCGTCGCCCCTGAACATCCGCCCCTCGACGACCTCCGCCCAGTCGCCGACACCCGCGCTCGCCGCCGTCAGCTGGAGCGCCGTGCGGACGGTGTCGGACCGGGCCTCGACCGCCCGCTGCTGGAGAAGCACGACCGTCGCGGCCTCGCCGAGGGCCGCGTCGAGCGCGTGGGCGTCGGCGGGGGCCATCCGGACGACGGAGTCGCGGGTGACCGTCACGCCGTCGACCCGCTCGGCCGTCCGCGGGGCGACAGCGATGGTCTGGACGTCCGTGGTCGTCTCGACCTGATCGCGGGCGTAGCGCTCCATCCCGTCGATCATCGAGAGGATGGCGACGAGTGCCGCGACGCCGATGACGAGGCCGAGAATCGAGAGGCCCGTCCGCAACGAGCGTTGTCGGAGCGACTGGAGGGCCGAGGCGGCGACCGTGGACGGGCTCATGGGAGGGGCGAAAGGCCCTCGCCCTACGACGCCACGGGCCCGGGGTTACCCCCTCCGCAACAGCTGCCGCCGGACGAGATCGAGCGCGGCCGTGGTCGAGAGGGCGACGTTGACGGCCCGGTCGGTCGTGAACTGGAGGCGGACGGCTCTCTGGGTGTCGCCGTCGTCGTAGGCCAGCCAGACCAACCCGACCGGCTTGTCGGAGGTCCCACCGGTCGGCCCGGCGATGCCGGTCGTGGCCAGGCCGATGTCGGCGCCGAGGCGGGCGCGGGCGCCGGCGGCCATGGCGAGCGCGACGGCCTCGCTCACGGCCCCCTCCTCCTCGATGAGGTCGGGCGCGACGCCGAGCAGGTCGGCCTTGGCCGCGTTGCTGTACGCCACGACGCTCCCGCAGAACACGGCGCTCGCGCCCGAGACGGCCGTGACCCGGGCCGAGATCGCGCCGCCGGTGCAGCTCTCGGCGACCCCGAGCCGAAGCCCGCGCTCGCGGAGCGCATCGTTCACGACCGCCTCGAGCGTCGTCGTCCCCTCCCCGAACACGAGCGCCCCCAGCACGTCCCGGACGGCGTCGGTCGCCGCGTCGAGGTCGCGCCGGGCCGCCTCGCGGTCCTCGCCCCGGGCCGTGAGGCGGAGGCGGACCTCGCCGAGGCCCGGGAGGTAGGCCAGCGTGAGGCCATTCGAGAGGCCACTGACCTGTTCGGCGATCTGGGCCGAGATGTCGCTCTCGCCGCGGCCGGCCGTCAGGAGCGTCCGCGAGAGGACGACGCCGTCCTGGCGTTCGGCGAGCCGGGGGAGGGCCGAGTCCTCCATGATGGTGCGCATCTCATGCGGCACACCGGGCACGACGACCACGACCTGCCGCCGCCCGTCCACGTCGCGCTCGCCCCAGAGGCCGGGCGCGCTCCCCTTGGGGTTGACGAGCGCTTCGAACCCGGCGGGCGCCTCGGCCATGACCCGACCCATCTCGGGCATCGTCCGCCCCCGCGCCTCGTACCGCGCCCGGATCCGCTCGAACAGCTCCTCGCGGAACTCGAGCTCGACGCCGAACGCCTCCGCGACGGCCGCCCGCGTCACGTCGTCGTGCGTGGGCCCGAGGCCGCCCGTGACGACGACGAGGCGGGCCCCCTCGGCCGTCGCCCGCGCGATGGCCCCCGCGATCTCCGGGATCACGTCGCCGACCGTCTCGCTCCGCCGGAGGTCGACGCCGACCTCGGCGAGCCGCTCGCCCAACCAGGCCGCGTTCGTGTTGACGATCTGGCCGAGGAGGATCTCGTCGCCGACGGTGAGGAGGTGGCCGGTCATCGGGGGAGGGAGAAGCGAGACGGGTAAAGAGCGCGCGGCCCGAACCGGGTTCCCCGCGCCTGAGCCTCTTCCTCGTTCGTCACCCGCCCAACCAGACCAGTTCGGGACAACCGGAACGGGCGGCGCGCCAGGCCGGGGGGCGGTGGCCCGCGCCAGCCGCCGCCCGGATCGGTGACCGCGATGCCCGCCGGC
>JAAXJP010000030.1:4673-8676 GCA_012269805.1 Rubrivirga sp. | reverse complement strand
CCTGACGCCGAGGCCTGGCCGTAAGGCCGTCGCGCGCATCGGACGTCCGTCTCTACGTTGTTGCGACCCCCGATTCGCCCGTGCCCTTCGTCCTCGCCGCCGGCGCCGTCCCCCCGTTCCTCGTCGAGGTCGTCGCGATCGTCGCGGCGGCGGCGCTCGTGGCCTACGTCAGCCAGCGGGTCGGGCTCGTGCCCATCGTAGGCTTCCTGCTGGCGGGCGTCCTGATCGGGCCGAGCGGGTTGGGCGTCGTGACCGACCCCGAGTTGATCGACGCGGCCGCTGAGGTCGGCGTGCTGCTGCTGCTGTTCACGATCGGGATCGAGTTCTCGCTCGACAAGCTCCAGAAGATCCAGCGGCTCATCTTCGTCGGCGGCGGGGTCCAGGTCGGGCTGACGACCGCGATCGTGGCCGGGCTGTGCCTCGCGTTCGGGGTGGCGTGGCGGCCGGCGGTCTTTACCGGCTTCCTCGTCGCGCTCAGCTCGACGGCCATCGTCACGAAGCTGCTCGGCGACCGGGGCGAGACGAACACCGAGGTGGGCCAGGGCGCGGTCGGGCTGCTCATCTTCCAGGACCTCGCCGTGATCCTGATGGTCCTCCTCGTGCCCGCGCTCGGGGGCGGAGGCGTAACGGGCGGCGAGCTGGCGGTCGCGCTGGGGACGGCCGCGGCGATCATCGTGTTCGTCCTCGTCGTCGCCCGGCGGGTCCTCCCGCCGCTCCTGGAGCACGTCGCGCGGACGTGCTCGCCGGAGCTCTTTCTGCTCACCGTCATCGCGATCTGCTTCGGGACGGCCTACGCGGTCGGGCTGGCCGGCGTGTCGATCTCGCTGGGCGCGTTCCTCGCGGGCCTCGTCGTGAGCCAGAGCCGGTTCTCGGAGCACGCCCTCAGCGAGATCCTCCCGCTCCAGATCCTGTTCTCGGCGACGTTCTTCGTGTCGGTCGGCCTCCTGCTCGACCTCGGCTTCCTCGTGGACAACATCGGGCTCGTGCTGGCGGCCCTCGCCGTCGTCGCCGTGGTCAAGCTGGCGACGACGTTCGTGGCGATCCGCACGGTGGGCCGGGCGGCGCCGGCGGCGGCGGCGACGGCGCTGTGGCTGGCGCAGGTCGGCGAGTTCTCGTTCGTGCTGGAGCGGTCGGGCCGGGAGGTCGGGCTGGCGCCTCTGGGGATGGACGACGTCGGCGCACCGCTCTTTATCGCCGCGACGGTCCTCTCGATGGCGCTCACGCCGGTCGCCGCGCCCTACGCCGGCCGGCTGGCGGCCGGCCTCCGGCGGATGTCGGCCGGCCCCGCCCCCGAACCGACCGAGGCGGAGGCGGCCGAGGCCGCGGGCCACTTCGCCGACCTCGAGAACCACGTGATCGTGGCCGGCTACGGCGACGCCGCGCGGAAGCTCGTCCACGTCCTGGAGGGCTCAGGCGTCCCGTTCGCCGTCGTCACGCTGTCGCCCGAGGGCGCGCGGGAGGCCGAGGACTCCGGCCTCCGCGTCCTCCGCGGCGACTACGCCAAGCGCCACATCCTCGAGGCCGTCGGGCTCCAGCGGGCCAAGATGCTCGTCGTCCCCGACGACAACCCGGCCATGACGCACCGCGTCGTGTCCGTCGCCCGCGCCCTCAGCCCGACCACGCGGATCGTCGCGTCGGTCCCCTCGATGCGCGACGCCGAGGAGCTCGTCGAGGCTGGGGCGGACCGGGCCATCGCGACCGAGTTCGAGGCCGTCGTGGGCCTCTTTGACGACGTCCTCCGACGCTACCAGGTCGCGCCGGCCGAGATCCTGCGCCACGAGGAGACGCTCCGCCGCGGGAGCTACGAGGCGTTCGACACGGACGTCATGGACACGCCCGCCGTCCGCTGCGAGCTCGCCGCCGACTGCTTCTCGACGCGCACCGTCACGGTCCGCGCGGGCGCCCGCGCCGCCGGCCAGTCCCTCGCCGATCTCCAGCTCGACGAGCGGCTCCTCCACGTTGTTCACGTCTCGCGCGACGGCGAGGTGGCGCGCGAGCCCGGCGGCGGCTTCGTCCTCCAGCCCGGCGACGAGGTCCTCCTCGGCGGGACGCCCCAGGCGTTCATCGACGCCGGCGACCTCTTCCGCGTCACCGATGGCCGAACGCCGTCCCTCCCCACCCCGCCGCCCATGCCCACGCAGCGCGCCGACTGGATCGACACCTCGGCCCCAGTCCACCTCGACCCCGACCCGGACGCCGGGTGCACGCACCTCGACCACGTCCACGACGTGACGCCCGGCACGCAGGGCTGCCAGGAGTGCCTGGAGACCGGCGACCGGTGGGTCCACCTCCGCGTGTGCCTCGAGTGCGGCCACGTCGGCTGCTGCGACTCGTCGCCCAACAAGCACGCGACGAAGCACTACCACCGGACGGGGCACCCCGTCGTGCGGAGCATCGAGCCCGACGAGACGTGGGGCTGGTGCTACGAGGACGAGGTGATGCTGTAGCCCCTTCCACCTCGGCGCCGAGGTGGAGGGGCTCGTGGCTCGCGCCGTCTCAGCCCTCGTCGTCCAGCGGGAGGAGGGCCGTCACGGTCGTCCCCTCGTCGGGCTCCGACTCGACCTCCAGCTCGCCGCCGGCCAGCCCAACGCGGTGGCGGAGCTCGCTGAGGCCCAGCCCGGTCGCGTCGTCCGAGGCCGGCTCCTCGAAGCCCTGGCCCTCGTCGCGGACCGAGAGGTGGCAGCCCTCGGCGTCGCACCACGCCTTGACCCAGGCCTCGCCGGTCCCCGCGTGCTTGACCACGTTGAACAGGAGCTCGCGGGCCACGCGCGTGAGGAGCGCCCGGACGTCCGGCGAGGGGAGGGTCTGGGCCGCCGTCACGTCGAGGTGGACCGTCAGGCCGTAGCGCTGGCGGGCGTGGTCGGCGACCCACCCGAGCGCGGCGCCGACGCCGTCGTCGGAGAGCGACGGCGGGTGGAGCTCGGTCGCGAGGAGCCGCGTCTGGTTGATGGCCTCGTCGACGTAGCCCTCCACACGGTCGCCGAGGCCGTCGGTGTCGCCGGCCGCCCGCGACAGGAGGTCGACGTGGATCTTGAGCCCGTAGAGCGTCTGCTGGACGTCGTCGTGGAGGAGTTGGGCGATCCGCTCGCGCTCGCGGAGCTCGGCCTCGGAGAGCGACCGGGCGAGGGCCTCGACCTGCTCGGCCCGCTCGCGGAGCGCGACCGTCTGCTCGTCGACGCGGTCCTGGAGCTCGTCGTTGAACCGCTGGACCCGGTCGAGGAGGTCGCGCACGCGGAGCTGCTGGCGCCGCCCCTCGACGGCGAGCCGGACGACCGACCGGAACGCGACGGGCCGGATCGGGCGCTCCAAGACGGTCACGTTGCGCCGCCCGCCGAGGAGGTCCGTCAACCCGAGGTAGTCCCCCGCGCTCCACCCGGCGTCGACGAACAGGACGAACGGGAGCTCGGACCAGTCGGGCTCGCCGGCGAGCGCGTCGGCGAGCGCCCCGATGCCCGGCAGCGCGAGCGCCTCGCCCGTAAGCACGACCGCGCCCGCGTCGGGCCGGCCGACGGACTCGCAGAGGCCCGGCGCGTCGGGCAGGGATACCACCTCGAGGTCGTCGCCGGCGAGGACGCGCCCGACGAGTTCGGCGTCGCGCCCGACCGGCGTGAGGGCGAGGGCCGCCAGCCGCCGGGCCGGCATCGCGCCGTTGCTGGGAGAAGACTGGAGATGCCCCATGACCCTCAAGAACGTCCCTCGGGGGGGAGGGATGCGACCCCCGCCCCTGAGTCCGGGATGAGGGAATCCCTCCCCTCGCCTACGACTCCCCCGGGCCGACGGACGACGCGAGGCCCGTCAGGACGCCCTGGTAGTCGGTGATCGGGTCGCCGACGACCATCCCGTCGTCGCTCATCGTGAACTCGCGGACGCGCCGGTCGTGGCCGCCGCGCCGCCGCTTCACCACCGCGACCGCCTTCCGGATCTCGCCCCGCGCCTCGAAGTGCTGGAGCAGGAGCACCGTGTCCGCCACGTAGCTGATGTCGCCCTGGGGCGTCGTCGTGTG
>JAAXJP010000030.1:0-4663 GCA_012269805.1 Rubrivirga sp. | reverse complement strand
CTCGTGACGACGCCCCGCCCGCCGAGATACGCCAGGAGGTCGTGGAGCTGGCTCGCCGCTCGGTCGGCCCCCGGGCAGGCGTGCGTGAACCCGGTCAGGCTGTCGATGACGACGACGCGGACGCCCGCCTCGACGTCGCGGTGGACCCGGTCGATAAACCGGCCCGTGGTCATGATCGAGGCGCTGAGCTCCTGGACCTGGAGCATGTCGCCCATGCTTCGGAAGTCGAACCCGAGCCCCTCCATCCGGTCGAGCAGCGTCCGCTTCCGCTCGTCGAACGTGTAGATCGCGGCCCGGTCGCCGGCCTCGGCCGCGGCCACGGCGTAGGACGCCGCCAGCGACGACTTGCCGGTCCCCGAGACGCCCACCACGACGCACGACGAGCCCGGGTCGAGCCCGTCGCCCATCATCGCGTCGAGGCCGCCGACCCGGCTGGGACGCGACTTCCCGGCCGCGCCGTTCGTCGTCCGCTCGTCCGCCCCCTCGTCCCGGAGCCGCATCGTGAGGCTCGGGTAGACCCGGAGCCCGCCGGGCGCGATCCGGAAGTCGTGGTAGCCCGTCGGGTGGTCGACGCCGCGGATCTTGGGGATCTGGAGCCGGCGGTAGACCTGCCCGTACTGCGGCGCGTCGCGCTCGAGACGGACGACGCCGTGCATGATCGAGTAGACCGCGCTGTCGCCGTCGCTGGAGCTGTAGTCGTCGAGGAGGAGCGTCGTCACGCCGCGCTGGCCCAGCGCATGCTTGAGCGCCAGGAACCGGCGCCGGCTCCGGAGCGGGTCGCCGGAGAGCAGGCGGAGCTCGGCGGCCGAGTCGAGGACCAGCCGGGTCGGCCGGACCCTGTCGACGGCCTCCATGACCGTGTCCATCAGGTCCACGAGGTCGACGTCGCCGGCGTGGAAGAGCGTGTGGTCGCTCGCGTGGAGGTCGAGCCCGCCGGACTCGACGTCGAGCACGTCGACGCCCTCGAGGTCCCAACCGTGCGAGTCGGCGATGGCGCGGAGCTCCTCGCGGCGCTGCGAGAGCGTGACGTAGAGGACACGCTCGTCGTCGGCGGCCGCTGCGCAGCAAAAGTGGAGCGCGAACGTGGTCTTCCCGGTGCCGGGCCGGCCCTCGAGCAGGTACATCCGCCCTGCCGGGAAGCCGCCGCCGAGGAGCACGTCGAACCCCGGGACGCCGGACGGGACGCGGGTGGACACAGTCGAGGTCACGGGCCAGGGGGTCGAACAGTGATCGGGATCGGCCCAGCAGTATACCTGTCGCACACATCCTCGTGGGGGCCGGGCCTCCCCACCCAGCCGATGCGTGTCGGCCCCTCGCGCCCCCCCTCAGCGCCGAGGGGGGCGGGGGACTCGACAGCAGGGCGCCCCCAGTCAACTGGAGGACCGGGGGCGCCCGTCTCGGCAGCGTCACCGAGGTGGCCAGAGCAAAGGGATCAGCCGCAGCCCGTCGAAGAACCGCAGTTCGGGCACGAATAACAACTCCCGGCGCGGACCGTGATCCCACCGCAGTTCGGGCAGGCCGGCGCGTCGTCCTGGTTGTCGAAGGCGCCGATGCCCTTCGCGTCGGCCGCGAGGGCGGCCTCGACGGAGCCGCCGACGTGGCTCGGCTGGCCGGCGTCGACGACGGCCTGGGCCGTCGCGAACAGGTCGGCCTGCGACTGGTCCTCGGCCGGGCCGTGACGCTGCGCCTCAGTCGTCACGGCCTCCGTAGGGTCCACGGACACCTCCTCCTCGGCGAGGTCCTTCTCGGCGCCGTCGCCGCCGCCGAGGAACTTGAGCGAGAGGTAGCGGAAGATGTAGTCCGTGATCGACTTGGCGATCGGGATCTGGGGGTTGTTCGTGAACCCGGCCGGCTCGAAGCGGACGTGGCCGAACTTCGAGACGAGGTCCTCGAGCGGGACGCCGTACTGGAACGCCAGCGAGATCGCCGTCGCGAAGCTGTCCATCAGCCCGGCGATCGTCGAGCCCTGCTTGGCCATCGTGATAAAGATCTCCCCGGGCCGGCCCGCGTTGCGGTGGCCCTCCGGGTAGAGGCCCACGTGGAGGTACCCCTCGTGGCCGGCGACGGAGAACTTGTGCGTCACGCTCGGCCGCTCGTCCGGGAGGCGCTCGCGGTGCGGGCGGTAGACCACCTTCTCGACGACCTTCTCGACCTCGCGGATCTCCGGGACCGCGCTGGCCGCGCCGTCGCCGGAGTGGCCCGCCTCGGCGGCCTTCTGCTTCGTGTTGCCGTCCTTCTGGGTCGAGAGCGGCTGGCTCCGCTTCGAGTTCTCGCGGTAGATGGCGACCGCCTTCAGCCCGAGCTCCCAGCTCTGCATGTAGGCGTCGGCGATGTCCTCGACCGTCGCGCTCTCGGGGAGGTTGACCGTCTTCGAGATGGCGCCCGAGATGAACGGCTGGCAGGCCGCCATCATCCGGATGTGCCCCATGTGCGAGATCGAGCGCTCGCCGTTGTGCGGCTTGAACGCGCAGTCGAACACGGGGAGGTGCTCGTCGCGGAGGCCCGGGGCGCCCTCGATCGTGTCGTGCTCGTCGATGTACTCGCGGATCACGGCCGCCTCGGCCTCGGTGTAGCCGAGGCGGGCGAGGGCCTCGCCGACGGTCCGGTTGACGATCTTCATGAGCCCGTCGCCCTTGCCGGCGAGGAGCTTGTACTTGACGAGCGCGAGGTCGGGCTCGATGCCCGTCGTGTCGCAGTCCATCATGAAGCCGATCGTGCCGGTCGGGGCGAGGACCGTGGCCTGCGCGTTCCGGTAGCCGTGCTTCTCGCCGAGCGCGACCATCCGGTCGGCGCTCTCCTGGGCCGCCTCGGCGAGGTAGGCCGGGCAGCTGGCGTCGATCTCCTTTACCGCGTCGCGGTGCATCCGCATGACCTCGAGGAAGGGCTCCTCGTTCTCGGCGTAGCCGTCGAACGGGCCGATCTTCTCGTTGGCGGCGATCTCGGCGGAGCGGGCGTAGGCCTCGCAGTGCTCGATGGCCATGAGCGCGCCGGCGACCGCGCGGCCCTCGTCCGAGTCGTAGGGCAGGCCCATCGACATGAGGAGCGCGCCGAGGTTGGCGAACCCGAGCCCGAGCGGCCGGAACGCGTGGCTGTTGGCCGCGATCGTCGGCGACGGGTACCCCGCGTTGTCGACGAGGATCTCCTGGGCCGTGATGAAGATGCGGGCGGCGGCGCGGTAGCGCTCGACGTCGAACGTGCCGTCCTCCTTCTGGAACTTGCGGAGGTTGAGGGACGCGAGGTTGCAGGCGCTGTCGTCCAAGAACATGTACTCCGAGCACGGGTTGCTGGAGTTGATCCGGTCGGTGTTCTTGCAGGTGTGCCAGCGCTGGATCGTGTCCTCGTACTGCGCGCCCGGGTCGCCGCAGACGTGCGTGCCCTCGGCGATCTGGAGGAGGAGGTCCTCGGCGTCGACCTCGTCGACGGCCTCGCCCGACGTGACGGCGGTCAGCTTGTAGGTCTCGCCCTTGTTGGCGGCCTCCATGAACGCGTCGTCGAGGCGGACCGACTGGTTCACGTTCTGGAAGGCGACCGAGCCGTAGGCGTCGCCGTTGAACGAGCCGTCGTAGCCCTCCTCGATGAGCGCCCACGCCTTCCGCTCCTCGGTCTGCTTGGCGCGGACGAACTCGAGGATGTCCGGGTGCCAGACCTTGAGGGTCTGCATGATGGCCGCGCGGCGCGTCTTCCCGCCCGACTTGATCGTCCCGCCCGTCGCGTCCTGGACCTTCATGAAGGAGACCGGGCCCGACGGAATCCCGCCGCCCGACAGCTTCTCGTGGCTGCTCCGGAGCTTCGACCAGTCGGCCCCGACGCCGGAGCCGAACTTGAACAGCCGGGCGCTCTCGCCCATGAGCTGCCAGATGTCGTCGACCGAGTCGTCGACGGAGATGATGAAGCAGGCGCTCGCCTGCGGCCGCTCGTACGGGTCGACGTCGACGACCTCGCCTGTCTCGAAGTCCCACCCCGAGATCGTCTTGCCGCCGGTGTCGCGGACGCCGTACTGGGCGTGGAGCCCGACGTTGAACCAGACCGGGCTGTTGAACGCGCCGTACTGGTTGGTGCAGAGCCAGGTCAGCTCGTCGTAGAACGTCTCGGCGTCGGCGTCCGTGGCGAAGTAGTGCTGGTCGCGCCCCCAGTCCGTGATCGTCCGCGTGACGCGGTGGACGAGCTGCTTGAGGCTGTACTCGCGCTGGCCCTCGGCCGGCGACCCGTTGCCCTTGGCGAGGTCGCCGTAGAAGTACTTCGAGGCGACGACGTTGACGGCCAGCGGCGTGAAGGCCTCCGGGAACTCGACGCCCGTCTGCTCGAAGATGGCCTCGCCCGTGTGGTTCTTGATGGCGGCGTCGCGCGTCTCCCAGGCGACGCTGTCGAACGGGTGCTGGCCCTCGGTGGAAAAGACGCGGTCGATCGCGAGCCCGCCGGACACGGCGGGGGCCTTGTGCTTGGCCATAGGTGTGTGGGTTGGGGGGACAAAAACGGCGCCCCAGGGCCTCGCCCCCATGCGGCACGGGAGCGGCTGGTGACGCCGGAGCCTTCGTCCGGGCGGGGGCCTGCGTCGCGGCGGTGCGGCGGCTCAGCCCGCGTGCGTGAAGGCACATCGAAGCGGACCTCAAGTAACCGGCGGGCCGGGCCACTCGCAACCGCCTTCCGTCCACGGGTTATCCAC
>JAAXJP010000070.1 GCA_012269805.1 Rubrivirga sp. | reverse complement strand
CCCCCACCCCGGTCGTGAGTCGGAGGGACCTACGCGAGATCGTAGAGCCGGACGAGGATCCGCCGTCGGTCCAGCGCGACGACGCGGACGCGGCTGCCGGCGGCGACGAACGCGCCCTCCGTCTCGACCTCCACGCGCGCGCCCTCCACGTCGGCCACGCCGCCGGGGCGGAGCGGGGTGATCGCCGTGCCGGTCTTGCCCAGAAGGCGGGCGCGCGACTCGGTCTCCTCAGCGTCGGCGTCGGCGTCGCGGCGGAGGCTGTCGAACAGGACGAACCGGTCCCACGCCCCGCTCTCCCACAGGACGTACGCGACGCCGCCGGCCGCCAGGATCGTCGCCGCGAGGGTGCCGAGCCCGCCGACCGGGCCGAACTCGGCGAACGCCACGACCACGCCGACGGCCGCCCCCAGCACGCCCAGCACCCCGACCACGTTCAGCCCCGGCACGACCGTCACCTCGACGACCACGAGCGCGAGGCCGACGAGAATCAACAGGATCGGGATCAGGAGCTCCATGCGAACCGGGGGGCGAGGCCCCTAAGAAACCTCACGGACGACGACGACGGCGCCGCGCGACCGGACGACCTCGACGGACGCGCCCGACGCGATGTACGGGCCCTCCGACACGACGTCGACGCGCTGGCCGTCGATCTCGGCCGTGCCCGACGGGCGGAGCGTCGTGAGCGCCGTGCCCACCTGGCCGACGAGGTCGGCGACGGTCTCAGCGGACGTGTAGCCCGAGGCCGACGACAGGTCGGGTGCGAGCACGAGCCGGTTGAACCGCTCCGACCGCGGCAGCATCCTCCCGAGCGAGACGGCCAGCAGGATGAGCAGGACGATGGCGCCGGCGAGGGTCATCGAGGCCCGCGCGATCTCGCCGTTCGTCGGGAAGGCGAACCCGACGTTGGGGACGAGCGCGATCAAGAGCGCCCCGAGCGTCAGCACCAGCCCACCGATCCCGAACACGCCGAACCCCGGCGTCACGAACACCTCGACGAGGAGCAACCCGACCCCGACGGCGAAGAGGGCGATCTCCCAGCTCTCGACGAGCCCGAGCAGGTAGTGCGGCGCGAAAAAGAGCGCGGCGCCGACGAGCGCCACGGCGCCCGCGAACCCGACGCCCGGCGTCTGGATCTCGAAGTACAGCCCGCCCATCATCATCATGAGCAGGAGCGACGCCAGCACGGGCGAGCCGAGAAAGCGGAGGACCCGCTCGGCCCGCGTCGCCGCGTGGTCCTCCTGTGGGTTCGCCGCGGCCCCGAGCGCGTCGACGACGGCGTCGACGGACGGGAGGACGGCGTCGGCGATGCCGAGGCGGAGGGCCTCGTCGGAGGAGACGGTCAGGAGCTCGCCCTCCTCGCTGACGCCGGGCACGGCGATCGTCTCGTCGACCATGGCCTCGGCGATCTGGGGGTCGCGGCCGGTCGCCTCGGCGGTCGCCCGCATGAGGCCGCGCGTGTAGCTCTGGATCTTCTCGGGCGCGTACTCGCCGGTCCCGTCCACGGCCGTGGCGGCGCCCATCGAGGCGCCGGGCACGAAGACGATCCTGTCGTTGGCGTAGGCGATGAGCGCGCCGGCCGAGGCCGCATTCCGGTCGATCACGGCGACGGTCGGGACCGGCGACGACAGGATGGCCTTGCGGATCTCGTCGGCCGCGTCGAGGAGCCCGCCGAACGTGTCGATCCGGAAGACGACGACGGCCGCGGAGTCGGCGGTGGCGTCGGAGAGCGCGCGGTCGACGTAGGCCGCGAGCGCGTTGTCGATCATCCCGTCGATCGTGACGCGGTAGACGGGGCCGTCGCCGAGCGGGTCGTCGAGGGCGAGCGCCTCGCCGGACTGCGCGCGCGGCCCGCCGGCGGCGAGCGCCAGGAGGACGAGAAACAGGGCGGAAGCGGCCGGGCGGCGGCCACCCAGGGGCGCACCGGCGGGTGCCGAGCGGGCCCGGCGCCCCCCGACCCGGGGTGGCCCCCCCCCCGCCGCGGCGCCGCGGCGGACGCCCTCCCCCGTCCTACGGTTCGATGACGACCGGCGTGCCGACCTCGACGTACGCCCAGAGCTCGTCCATGTGGACGTTCCGGAGCGCGATGCACCCGCGCGTCCACGCCCGTTGGCGGCCGGAGCCGTGGCCGTGGATCTCGATGAGCCCGCCGAGCGCCGTGTTCATGGGCGGCTCCAGCCCTTCGCGGTCGGCCCGCGCGATGGCCTCGTACTGGGCCCGCGTGATGAGGCCGTCCTGCACGCCCCGCAGCGCGTGTGCCGGGCCGGGGTAGCTCAGCACGAACGCCCGGTAGTACGTCGAGTTGGGGTTGAGCCGGGTTACGTAGAACGTGCCCTCGGGCACCCGGTAGTGCTCGAGCTCGTCCTGCGCCGAGCGCCGGACCTTGTCCTCGGGGCTCACCGACACGTCGGACGGGAACTCGCGGAGCAGCTCGGCGCCGCGGTAGACGTAGGTCATCCGCTCGCTCTTGTCGACCCGGATCCAGACGTTCGACAGGGCGCCGGCGCGGACGTAGCCGCGCGTCTCCCCGTACTGGACGAGCCGCCAGCCGTGCGCGAACCCGTCGGCCGGCGCGCCGTCCTCGGCCAGGACACGAACGCCGTCGCGGGTCCGGAGCGTGGCGAGCGTCCGGGCGCTCTCGTGGGGCGCCTCGCGGAGCGCCACGCCCCGCTCGGTCACGTAGAAGGCCGGCGCGGCGTCGACGTCGTCGGCGACCGGCGCCGGACCGGCCATCGCCACGTCCTCGCGGCTCGCCTGGGCACCGGCGAGCGCGGGGACGACGAGGAGCACGAGGGCGGCGAGACGAAGCATGGGCGGCGGTGGGGACGACGGGGCGAAGGTATCGGCAACGGGCCGCGGGGCCCAACACGAATCGCTCCCGATCGCGCTTGGGCCCGCTCGCAAACGGGCCGCGCCGCCGGGTTATTCCACGGCGCCGTTTCGGGCGAGGCAGGCGCGGTAGGCCTCAATCACGCCGTCGAGCACGGCGCCTTCCGTCACCACGTCGGCCGCGTCGCGGGCCGCGCCGACGCCATTCGCCGGCGCGAACCCGAGGCCGGCGGCCTCGATGGCCGGCGCGTCCCCGTTCGTGTCGCCGATGAACGCGAGCTCGTCGAGCCCGAGGCCGTCCGCCTCGGCGAGCCAGCGGAGGGCCTGGACCTTCGTGAGCCCCGCCGGCACGACGTCGATGGAGTACGGCGTGTGGTAGGCGTGGAGGTCGGCGCCGTGGTCGGCCACGAACGCCTCGACGTCGGGGAGGAACGCCTCGCACTCGCCCACGACCGGGCTCACGATTCCGGCCTGCGACCGCTTCCCGTAGTCGTAGGAGACGGTCGTCGAGCGCGGGACGACGTGGTCGACCAGGAACGCGCGGCACGCCGCGAGCGCGGCCTCGGTCTCGGGCGTCAGCGCCGGGTTCCAGGTGATCCGGGCGTCGGGCAGGTCGAACCGGCCACCGCCGCTCTCGAACAGGGCGGGCGCCTTCAGGCCGAGCGCCTGTGACGTGGCCTCGACGTAGGCGTAGCTCCGCCCGGAGCAGATGCCGAGGCGGGGGTAGCGGTCGTCCGTTTCCGCCCGAGCGGCCCAGTCGCGGAGTTGGCCGAATCCGTCGAGGTCGAAGGGGACGTACGGCTCGGAGAGGCAGCCGTCGATGTCGGCGAGAAAGAGGCGGATCACGGGTCGGGGGCGCAGGACGCCGCCAAGTTGATCCGCGCTCTCGTGCCGCGGGGTGACGACCGCGTGAGGTCGCCCGCCTCGGCGCCGAACCGTCAGGTCGACGGAGTCAGGCGGGCGGGGTCAGCGCATCCGCTTGCGGCGGTTGCGGACGTAGTCCTCGAACAGGAACCCGCCCAGCTCGTCGAGGCCGGCGTAGTAGGCCCGCCCGTGGTTCACCTCCGTCAGCTGGCGGACAAAGTCCTGGAGGTACGGGTCGCGCGCGATCATGAACGTCGTGATCGTGATCCCCTCGCGCCGGCAGATCGCCGCCTCGTCGAGCACCTTGTTGACGATCTGGCGGTCGAGCCCGTAGGCGTTCCGGTACAGCCGGCCGTTCACGAAGTGGCACGACGGCTTCCCGTCGGTCACCATGAAGATCTGCTTGTTGCGGTTCTTCCGGCGGCGGAGGATGTCGCGGGCGCGCTCCAGCCCGGCCCGCGTGTTCGTGTGGTACGGGCCGACCTGGAGGTACGGGAGGTCCTTCATCTCGACCTCCCACGCCTCGTTCCCGAAGGCCACGATGTCGAGCGTGTCCTTGGGGTAGCGCGTCGTGATCAGCTCCGCGAGGGCGAGCGCCGTCTTGCGGGCCGGCGTGATCCGGTCCTCGCCGTAGAGCACCATCGAGTGGCTGAGGTCGATCATCAGGACCGTCGCCACGCTCGTGTGGTGGTCGGTCTCGAACACCTGGAAGTCGTCCTGCGTGAGGCCGAACTCGTCGATGCCGCCGCGCCGGAAGGCGTTCGAGAGCGTCCCCGTCACGTCGAGGTCGTGGACGTCGTCGCCGAACGTGTAGGGCCGCGTCTCCGGCTGTCGCTCCGTGCCGAGGCCGGAGAACGGCGTCTTGTGGTCGCCGCGGCCGGCCTTTCGGAGGTCCTTGAAGATCTCCTCCAGCGAGCGCTCCCTCAGCCCGCGCTCGGCCTTGGCCGTGATCTGGACGACGCCCGTCTCCTCGTCGCGGTCGATGTAGCCGCGGTCCTTGAGCTCCTCGATAAAGTCGCCGAGGCCCATGTCCTCATCGGTCACCCCGTACTCCTTGTCGATGGCCGTGAGCCACTGGAGCGCCTCGTCGGCGTCGCCGCCGGTGTGGAAGAGGAGCTGCTGGAACAGGTCGAAGAGCGTGTCGAACGTCGAGCGCGCCGTGCCGTGGCGCGCCTCGTCCCACTCGGCGTAGCGGAATCGCATCGGTCCGGGGTCGTTGGGGCCTCTCGCACCCCGAACGGGCCGCGGCGTTCCGGCCGTGCCCGTCGTACGTTTCAGTCGAGAGTGAAAACGACCTCCCGGTCCGGGCCCTACGGAAACCCCTGACGCCCGTCGCCCATTATCCCCCCGCGAGCGCACACGGGCGCCCGCTCTACCGCAGCCACCAGCCGGGCCGCCCCGCGGCCGAGGACCGTCCGTCCATGACCCACCGTGTCTTCCTCGTCGAGGATCACCCCATCACCCGCGAGGGCATCCGTTCGCTCATCCGCTCGGCGCCCGACCTCGAGGTCGTCGGCGAGGCGTCGTCGGGGCCCGACGCCATCGACCTGATCCAGGCGGCCAAGCCCGACCTCGTCCTCGCCGACGTCGCCATCGACGGGTCCGACGGGATCGAGCTCACGAAGCAGATCCGCTCGATGTACCCCGAGGTCAAGATCCTCGTCGTCTCGGCCTACCCCGAGCGGGTCTACGCCGAGCGGGCCGTCCGGGCCGGGGCGATGGGCTACGTGGCCAAGCAGGAGGCCTCGGGGATTCTCTTGGAGGCCATCCGGACCGTCCTCGACGGCCGGCTCCACCTCTCCGAGGCCGTCCGCGACCGGGTCGTGGGGAGCTACCTCTCGGCCGGCGGCGGGGCCGAGTCGTCCGTGGCCGACCTCACCGACCGCGAGCTCGAGGTGTTCCGCTACTTCGGCCAGGGCCTCACGACGTCGCAGGTGGCCGAGGCCATGATGCTCTCGCCGAAGACGGTCGAGACCCACCGCGTCCACATCAAGCAGAAGCTGGGCATCGAGACGACGAACGAGTTCGTCCAACGCGCCACGCTCTGGACGGCGCAGAACGAGGTGTAGCGCTCGCACAGCACGAGGTATACAGGAAGGGGCACGAGGCGATGACCCTCGTGCCCCTTCTTCGTTTCTGCCCCTGCCGGCCTCGACGCCGAGGCGGAGGGACTCCCGATCAGTCCGGGAGGTTGTAGGCGGCCTTGACGGCCTCGTAGTCGCGGAGGTCGACGCGCGCGCCGGCGCCGGCGTTCGTGTAGTACAGCTCGTCCGGAATGACCACGAGCCGGAGGTCGAGGTCGCCGGTCCCGTCGACGCGCTGCGGGACGATAAAGTCGAACAGCACGCGCGGGTCGTCCGAGAAGTCGGTGTACGGGGCCGACGAGACGACGTCGAAGTAGAGGTCGTCGTTGTCGAACGAGTACTCGTAGGACGCCGTGTAGCCGACGACCGGGATCTCGAACGTGCCGCCCTCCCCATCCGCCGCGAGCACGAGCTCCTCGAACGAGCGCGACAGCGGGAGCGCCGACCACGTCGTGTTCCCCTCGGCCCCGTCGAACGCGGAGACCAGTTCGAGGTCGATGTAGAGCATCACGAGCGCCCCGTCGCCGACCGTCTCGAGCGCCGCGTCGAGGTCGCCGCGGGACACCGTCGCGTCGCGGGCGTCGAAGGAGGCCGTCACGAGGTCCTCATCGGGGCGCGGCGAGTCGTACTCGAAGGGGTCGAACGAGAAGTCGACGACGAACACGTTCAGCGACGTGTCCTCGTCACCGTAGTAGTCGGTGGTGTCGCAGGCGCCGAGGCCGAGGACGACGAGCGCGGCGAGCAGCGCAGAGAGGGGGGCGCGAAGGGAGGGCATGGGGTCGGGGGGATGCGTGCGCAGTGAGAGGGCCGCCCCACGCGCGGGTCAGGTAACGAGGCGCGCTCGCGGGGACGGCCCTCCCCAAACGCGCGACGCCCGCCGATGGGGCGGGCGCCGGACGAAAAACGGGACGAGGCGCCTAGGCCGTGGCCCGACGCGCGCCGGCGTAGAGCGACGCCACGAGCGCGATCTTGGTGAGGTCCCACGGGATGAACTTGAGCCACCCGTTGACGGCCGCCTCGGCCCACGAGTAGTCGGCCACGACGTGGAGCCCGACGACGCCGCAGGTGAACAAAACGGCGGACCCGGCGACGAGGCCGAGCACGCTCCGCCCGACGCCCCGGCTCCGCTCGGTCACGAGCCCGGCCGCGAGCGCCACGAGCGGGAACCCGACGAGGTAGCCCACCGACGCGCCCAGTAGGTGGTCGAGGCCGGAGCCGCCGCCTGCGTACATCGGGAGGACGAGGCCGAGCGCGAGGTACAGCAGCATCGCGAGGGCGCCGGTCCGCCAGCCGAGGAACAGGCCGGAGCCGTAGACGGCAATGGACTGGAGCGTAAGCGGGACCTCCCAGAGGTAGACGCGGAGCTCGAACTGCGCCAGGAGCCCGGTCAGCAGGGCCGTGCCCACGACGAAGGCGGCCTGGAGCGCGAGCGGGGCGTCGTCGGCGCGGAGGCGGTCGACGGAGGCGGCGGACGGGGCGGCGAGGGCGACGGACATGGGCGGGTCGGACGGGAGGCCGCCAAGATACGCGGGGCCCGTCGCGCGGCTCCCCCCGCCTCGATCCCCTGGCCTCGGTGCCCCCCGGGACGGGACGAGAGCGCCCGTAGCTTCGGGGCCGACACGCCCCCCCACCGATGACCGACTCGACCCAGGACCACGTCGCCGCGACGCTCGACGGCGGCGTGCTCCACCTCGCCCTCGACCGGCCCGAAAAGAAGAACGCCCTCACGCGCGCCATGTACGGCCACCTCGCCGACCTCCTCGCCGAGGCCGCCGCGGACGGCGCCGTCCGCGTGGTCGTGTTGAGCGGGCGCGGCGGCGTGTTCACGGCCGGCAACGACCTCGGCGACTTTATGATGGACCCGCCGACGGGCCCCGACAGCCCGGTCTTCCGGTTCCTCCAGGCCGCGGCCACGTTCCCGAAGCCGCTCGTGGCCGCCGTCGCTGGGCCCGCCATCGGGATCGGGACGACGATCCTGCTCCACTGCGACCTCGCCTACGCCGCGCCCGACGCCGTCCTCAAGATGCCGTTCGTCGACCTCGGGCTCGTGCCGGAGGCCGCCTCGAGCCTCCTCCTCCCTCGCCTCGCCGGGCCGGCGCGCGCGGCCGAGTTCCTCCTCTTCGGAGACCCCGTCCCGGTCGAGACGGCCGCCGAGGTGGGCTTGGTCAACGCCGTCGTGGACGACCCGGTGGCGCACGCGCTCGACCGGGCCGCGGCGCTCGCGCAGAAGCCGCCGGCGGCGGTCCGCCAGACGAAGGCGCTCCTCCGCCACGACGCGGCCGACGCCGTCGGTGAGGCGTTCGCGCGCGAGGGCGCCCTCTTCGTCGAGCGCCTCGGCTCGCCCGAGGCCCAGGAGGCCTTCACCGCGTTCTTCGAGAAGCGCCCGCCGGACTTCTCGCGGTTCGAGTAGCCCGCGGGGGCCCGCTACGGGACCGGCCAGGCCGCGCCCTCCGTCCGCCCGTGCTTCGTCTCGTGGTCGTACCGGCGGTGGGCCGCACTGACCTCGACGCCGAGCCGCTCCAGGCGCCCCCGCGCCTCGGCGACGGCCTCCTCGCAAGAGCCCCGGTACAGCCCGGCGACGGCGCGGTAGGCGGACTGGGCGCCGTCGAGGGCGATCGTTTGGTGCCGCTCCTCGTGCTGCGCGAGGGCTCGCCGGAACCGCCCCCAGTCGCGGAGAAGCGCGGGGTCGGTGCCGGGCGCCGGCATCCACTCGGGGAGCGTGACGACCAACTCGAGGTCGACCTCTGCATCCTGGATGATGCAGCCGCCCGAGATCTCTGTCGGGTCGTAGCGGACGTCGAGCGCGGTCTCGGTCAGGCCGAAAAAGACGGACTCCCCCTCGCGCGGGCCGTGTTCGAGGAGGGAACGGAGGACCTCGTCGGCGGTCTCGCCGGTGACGGCGTACGACGTG
>JAAXJP010000294.1 GCA_012269805.1 Rubrivirga sp. | reverse complement strand
ACCTCCAGGGCACGACGCTCGAGACGCTGAGCGGGCCGTTCGCCGTGTCGCTCCGCGAGAGCCGCGTCGGCGAGCGCCAGATCGACCGGCTCCGCCTCGACGGGTCGTTCGCCGCAGGCCGCGTCTCGTTCGACCTCGAAGGCGCGCTGCCGGGAGCGGCGCTGGCGGCCGAGGGCCGCGCCCGCCCGTTCGACGAGGTCCCGACCTACCAAGTCGCCGGGACCGCCCAGGACGTCGACCTCGGCGTGCTGCTCCCGGGCTCGGGCCGGACCGACGAGTTCGCCGGCGAGTTCGCGCTCATCGGTCGCGGAACGTCGCTCGACACGTTCTCCGGCACGCTCGCGCTCGACCTCACCCGCGCTGACCTCGGCCTCACGGACCGCCGCCTCCGCTTTTCCGACCTCCAGCTGGACGCCGACGTCGACCGCGGCCAGGCGGACTTCGACCTCGACGCCACGCTCGCGGGGGACGACGGGCGGATCGCCGCGCTCGGCTCCCTCCGCCTCGGCGAGCCGCTGGCGTACGACATCGTCGACGGCCAGGCGACCGGGCTCAACCTCGCCGCGCTCACCGGCAACCCGAGCCAGGAGAGCAACCTCACGGGCGCGTTCACGCTCTCGGGCGAGGGCGTCGACCTGACGAGCGCGCCCGTCGACCTGACGGCCCAACTCCAGGGCTCGCGCTACGGCGAGTTCGACCTGGCCGCGGCCGACCTCGACGTCCAGCTTCGCGACGGCGTCGCCACGCTCGACGCGGCGCTCGACTTCGGCCCCGGCGGGCAGGCCACGGCGACCGGGACGGCCCGGCCCTTCGCCGACCCGTTGGCGTTCGATCTCTCGGGCACGTTCCAGAACCTCGACCTCGCCGAGGTCCAGGGGATCCCCGAGCGCTACAGCGACCTCACGGGTACCTACGTCGCGAGTGGCGCCGGCATCGACCCGGCCACGCTCTCGCTCGACGCCCAGGTCGCCATCACCGCCCCGTCGTCCTACGGCGAGCGGCTGGTGGATTCAGCCGACCTCGCGGTCACGCTCGACAGCGGCTTCCTGACCGTCAGCGGCCCGCTCGTGACGCCGGAGGGCGCCTTCGACCTCGCGCTCTCGGGCCGGCCGTTCGACGAGAACCCGGGCTACGCGTTTGACGGGACGTGCTTCCGGGACCTCGACCTGTCGGACTTCTCGGCCTCGAACCCGCGGACCGACCTGACGGGCTGCTTTACCGGCGAGATCCGCGGCATCGCCGACCTCCCGACCGCGAACGGGTCCGGCGTCGTCACGCTCCGGCCGTCGCGGATCAACGACGCCGAGCTCGAGCGCGGCCGGATCGAGTTCACGCTGTCAGGCGGCGCGCTCGGCGGGTCGCTCGACGTCACGCTCCTCACGCCGCCGCGCGACGAGGGCGTGGCCGAGGGCGGGCGGATCGTGGCCGCCTTCCAGGGCCGCCCCTTCGACGACGTCCCGACCTACGCGCTCCGCGGGCGGACCGAGGCGCTCGACGCCGGGACGCTCCTCGACCTCCCGCCCGACCAACCGCTCCGCCTCACGCTCGGGTTTGACCTCGAGGGCCGCGGCACGGACCCGGCGACGATGACGCTCCAGGGCTCCCTGACGGGGCGCCAGTCGACGCTGGGCCCGGTCGCGCTCGACACGCTCGCGACGCAGTTCGCCCTCGCCGACGGCGTGCTCGCCGTCTCCGCGTTCCGGTTCGAGAGCGACCTCGCCTCCATGACGGGCCAGGGCACGATCGCCCTCTTCAACGAGCGGGCGGCCTCCGATTTCCGCCTCGAAGGGAACGTCGAGAGCCTCGCGCCCCTCGCGGCGCAGACCGACCGGACGCTCGGGCTCGAGCGCGGGACGCTCGTGCTCAACGTGTCCGGCCAGCCGGGCCAGCCGCTCCGGGTCCTCGGGTCCGCCGAGGCGCGCCAGGTCGTCGTCGACGAGATCGCCGTGACCGGGCTCGACGCCTCCATCGACCTGGCCTGGGACCGCGCCCTCGCCGACTCGCTCGGCCTCGGCGCGCTCGACGGCGAGGTCCGCACCACGTTCGACGTGCTCACCGGGCCGACGTACCGCGTCGAGGAAGGCCGCGCCACGCTCGCCGCCGACGACGGCACGATCACGGTCGACGCCGCGGTCACCGTCGACGAGCGCCGCGACCTCGACGTGTTCGCCCGGATCGACCCGCAGTCCGACGGCGTCCTCATCGAGCGCGGCCGGTTCCGACTCGACGACCAGACGTGGCAGCTCCTCCAGCCGGCCGAGATCGCCGTCGCCGACGGGCTCGTCGACGTTCGCGGGCTGATCCTCGCGTCGGAGGCCGGCGGCCAGCAGATCGCGGCCGACGGGACGATCGACTTCAACGGCGAGCAGAACTTCGTCGTGACCGTCGAGGACGTCCCGGTCGACGCGCTGACCGACTTCGTCAACCTCGGCGCGCTCGGCGGCGACCTCACGGCCACGCTCGACCTCACCGGCCCGGCCGCGGCGCCCCGCATCGACGGGCGCGTGGCGCTCGACGACCTGACCTCGAACGGCGAGCCCGTCGGCGCGCTCGCCGCCGACGTGGCCTACGCCGACGGCCGCCTCGCCCTCGACGCCGTCCTCACGCACACCGACGGCGAGACCCTCACCGTCGACGGGACGGTCCCCTTCCAGTTCTCGCTCGCCGACGGGCCCCAGGGCGAGGGCGGCGACGCCAACGAGCGCGTCGACCTCCGGGCCCGCGCCCGCGCCTTCCCGATCGACTGGGCGCGGCCGTTCCTCGACGACCGCGCCTACAACGCGCTCGGTGGAACGCTCCGGCTCGACCTCACGATCGTCGGCACGCAGGCGAACCCGCGGCTCGACGGCATCGCCACGCTCCAGAACGGCCGCCTCGGCGTCGTCGCGACGGGCCGCGTCTACGAGCCGATCACGGCCGACCTCACCTTCCAGAACGACCGGATCGTGCTGGAGGACGTCCGGATCCTCGACGAGAACGGCCGGACCGCGCTCGACGTGACCGGCAACGTCCGCTTCCGCGAGCTGTCCGTCGGCGAGTTCGACCTGACCCTCACCCCGCGCGACTTCCTGGCCATGGACACGCGGACGTACGACGAGCTCGTCATCGACCGGGGGAGCACGCCGCTCCGCCTGACGGGCACGCTCGACCGGCCGGTCCTCCGCGGCTCCGTCGTCCTCTCCCAGGGCGACATCTACCTCACCGACGAGCTCGTCCCGCCCGAGCTCGAGTCGGTCACGCTCACCGACGCCCAGATCCGCGAGGTCGAGTCCCGGTTCGGCCGCGTCGTCACGGCGCGCGACACGGCCCAGAGCCGGTTCGTCGACGCGCTCGACTACGCGCTCACGGTCGAGATCGAGCAGAACGTGTGGCTGCGGAGCGAGGCCGGGCTCCCGTTCGACATCGAGTTCCGCGGCGACGTCGACGCCCGGAAGCGGTCGTACGCCGAGTCGAGCCAGCTCTTCGGCCGGATCGAGCTGGTCCGCGGGACGGTCGAGACCCTGAACCGCCAGTTCGAGCTCGAGGACGGGTCGATCACGTTCAACGGCGACCCCCTCGCGGCCATCGTCGACCTCGCGGCCACGCTCGACATCCGGCTGCCGGGCTCGATCTCCGGGCAGTCGTCGGCCGTCATCACGCTCTCGGCGCAGGGCCAGCTCGACGAGAACCCGTCGATCCGCCTCAGCGCGACGCCGACCATGGAGGCCGCCGACATCGTCTCGCTCATCGCGACGGGCCGCCTCGCCGACGAGTTCGTGGGGACGGGCGCGCTCGCGGGCGCCGGCACGGGCCTCGCGCTGGGCACCGTCTCGGGCTTCGCCGAGGGCCTCGCCAGCCGGACGCTCGGGCTCGAGATGGCCCAGATCGACTACGAGGGCGGCGACATCGTCATCAAGTTCGGCGACTACTTCTCGAGCAAGCTGTTCTGGACGGCCGGGTTCATCGTCCCGCTCGGCGACACCTCACAGGGGGAGAACCGGCTTCCCATCCTGTTCTCGCTCGACTACGAGCTCCTCCGCTGGCTCTCGGCCCAGACCGAGTACAGCGGCCAGCGCGGCGTGGGCGCCGGCCTCAACTACGAGACGGCGTGGTAGCGCCGCGGCGGGCGTGGCCCCGGGGTCGCCCCGCGTGACCTCGCGCCCCGACGGACGCTAGCTTCCCCACATGGAGCCTCTGCCCACCGACTCGCTCACCCAGCGCCTCCGCGCCGCGCGGCGGTCGCGGCAGAGCGAGAAGATCCTCCAGGAGAAGGCCGTCGAGCGGAAGGTCGAGGAGCAGAAGGAGGCCGCGCGCGAGAAGGCGGTCTTCGGCGAGAGCTTTTTCGCGGAGGCCGGCGGGCTGTTCGCGTTTATCGGGCGGTTCTTTTCGCGGTTCTGGCGGCGCCCGTTCGAGTTCAAGGAGCTCCTCACCCAGATGGACGAGGTGGGGACGAAGAGCCTCACCCTGACCGGCGTCGTCGGCTTCTCGATCGGGATCGTCCTCGCCATGCAGAGCCGGGGGACGCTGGCCCGGTTCGGGGCCGAGAGCTTTCTCCCGTCGATGCTCTCGCTGTCGGTGATCAAGGAGATCGGGCCGGTCCTCACGAGCTTGGTCCTGGCCGGCCGGCTCGGCGCCGGGATGGGCGCCGAGCTCGGGTCGATGAAGGTGACCGAGCAGATCGACGCGCTCGAGGTGGCCGCGCTCAAGCCGTTCCACTACCTCGTCGTCACGCGCGTGCTGGCCTGCGTCATCATGTTCCCCATCATGACGATGCTGACGGACATCCTCGCGCTCACGGGCGGCTACCTCGAGGCGTGGCTCTCGGACGGCATGGACGTCCGCGTGTTTATCGCGACGGCGTTCGACACGCTCCGCTTCGTGGACGTGATCATGGACACGGGCAAGACGGCCATCTTCGGGTTCATCGTGGGCATCGTGAGCTGCTACCTCGGCTACAACGTCCGCGGCGGGACGCGCGAGGTGGGCCGGGCCGCCATGCAGGCCGTCGTGATCTCGAGCCTCCTCATCCTCCTCGCCGACGTCGTCGTCGTCCGCGCCTCGATCCTCCTGTTCGGCGACATCGCCGACGCCGCTTAGCCATGTCGCGCCTCTCCGACCGTGCCGACGCCCGCCGCCGGCGGGCCGCGCCCGCCGCCGACGGGCCGCGCCCGCTCGACGACGACGGCCTCGCGGGCCCCGCCGACGAGCCGACCGGGAGGCCACGAGCCGGCGTCCCCAGCGACCCCGACGGCCTCGGCGCCGAGGCGGGCCCCAACCTGGGCCAGGACGGGGCGGGCACCGGCCACACGCCGCCGCCCCCCGCCCCCGGAGTCGTCGCGCTCCGCGGCGTGGACAAGGGGTTCGGGCCGAAGAAGATCTTGAAGGGGATCAACATGGCGGTCGAGCGGGGGACGAGCGCCGTCGTCCTCGGCGGCTCGGGGACCGGCAAGAGCGTGCTCACGAAGCACGTCGTCGGGCTCCTCCAGCCCGACAAGGGCGAGGTCTGGGTGCTCGGCGAGCGGCTCGACCTCATGACGCCCGAGCAACGCGACCGGAAGCGGACCCGCCTGGGCTACCTGTTCCAGGGCGGCGCGCTCTTCGACTCAATGACGGTCTACGAGAACATGCGGTTCTTCCTCGACCGGCTCACGACGCTCCGCAAGGACGAGAAGGACGACCTCATCCTGGAAAGCCTCGAGGACGTCAACCTCCCCCAGACGCGCGACCAGTACCCGGCCGAGCTCTCGGGTGGCCAGAAAAAGCGGATCGGCCTCGCGCGCACGCTCATCCTCCGCCCCGACATCATCCTCTACGACGAGCCGACGACCGGGCTCGACCCCGTGAGCGTCCGCGTCGTGTCGGAGCTCATCGTCAAGCTCCGCGACACGCGCGGGATCTCGTCGATCGCCATCACCCACGACCTCCTCGCGGCCGAGATCATCACCGACCAGGCCCACTTTCTCCTCGACGGCGTGATCGCGGCGTCCGGCACGCTCGACGAGGTCCGGCGCTCGGACGACCCCGTGATCGCGGAGTTTTTCCGCGGCACCGAAGCGTACGGGCGCGCCTAGCCGGTCTCCGGCCCCCGCCTCGGGCACTGCCGCCTCCGGTCCGGCGTTCGGGCCCCCCTTAGCTTGCACACATGACCCGTCAAGCCCGCCTCGGCCTCGTCGTCCTGCTCGGCCTGCTCACGGCCGTCGGGTTCCTGTTCGTGATCGGGAGCCAGAACAGCCTGTTCGCCAACACCTTCTCGGTGAGGGCCAACTTCAACCAGGTGGCTGGGCTTCAGACCGGGGCCTCGGTGTTCTACAACGGCATCCAGGTCGGGCGCGTCACGGCCGTCCGCCTGCCGAACGAGCCCGGCGCGCCGATCACGGTCCGGATGGCGGTCAACGAGGAGGCCCGGCCGCTCATCCGCGAGGACAGCCGCGCGCTCATCCAGACCGACGGGCTCGTGGGCAACGTGATCGTGTCGCTCACCGACGGCTCGCCGACCCGCCCGCAGATCGCCGACAACGGGCAGATCCAGGGCGTCGACCCGTTCGCCCTCAGCGAGATCTCGGACCGGCTGTTCACGTCGATCGCCCGGTTCGACTCGGTCACGGTCGGCCTGAGCCAGACGCTCGCCGACGTCCGGACGGGCGAGGGCACGCTGGGCCGGTTCCTCTACGACGAGCGGCTCTACGAGAGCACCGTCGCCACGGCCGACGCCTTCCAGGGGACTGTGCTCGAGGCCCAGGGCACGCTCCAGAGCCTCACCGCCCGCGCCGACCAGCTCGTGGGGACGGCCGAGACGGCGTCGGCCGGCGTCAACGAGATCCTCCGGCGCGTGTACCAGGGCGAGGGGACCGTCGCGCGGTTCCTCAACGAGCCCGAGGTCTACGAGACGTTCCTCGCCACGGCGGCCCAGCTCCAGGAGGGCGCGGGCCAGCTCCAAACCGTCTCGTCTGACATCCGCGCCATCACGGACCGGCTGAACCAGGCGGCCGGGTGGGGCGCCGTCGGGGCGTTCCGGTTCTCGGAGAACATGGAGGCGCTCAAGCACAACTTCCTTTTCCGGGGCTACTTCGAGGACCGCGGCTACTACGAGATGGCGCCGTTCGAAGTCCGCGAGGCGGCCATCGCCGAGATCTTGGAGGACCTCCAGGAGCGCGAGCGCCGGCTGGTGCAGCAGGAGCGGGAGGTGCAGGAGGCGCTCCGCGAGATCGAGCGGGTCCGCGGCGAGGTCGAGGCGTCGAACGCGTCGCGCCCGGCCCCCGCGGGCGCCGCCCCGGCCGCTCGGACGCCGACCGGGGGCGAGTAGCCCCGCCTCGGCCCCGAGGCGGACGCCTTCGGCCGCACGCCCGACGACCCCCGTGGACTACCGCTTCCTCATCGCGCGCCGCTACCTCGCCAGCCGGCGGCGGCTCACGCTGATCTCGGTCATCTCGGGCATCTCGGTGGCCGGCGTCGCCGTCGGCGTCGCGGCGCTGGTCGTGGTGCTCAGCGTGCTCAACGGGTTCTACGACGTCGTCCGCGACCTCCTCGTGAGCTACGACCCGCACGTCCGCGTCGAGGCCGTCGGCGGGGAGGGGCTGGCCAACGCGGCCGACCTCGCCGACCTCGCGCGCCTGGAGCCGGGCGTCGTCTCGGCGACGCCGTACGTCGAGGGCAAGGCGCTCCTGACGACGGAGGACGGCGGGACGCTCAACCAGGTCGTGACGGTCCGCGGCGTCGAGCCGAGCGCGCTCGACGCCGAGGTCGAGCGCTCGATCCGCGAGGGGACGTTCAGCCTCGGCCGGGAGAACGGGACCGTCGGCATCGTGATGGGCGCGGCGCTGGCGGGCCGCACCGGCGTCCGCCCCGCCGACCCCGGCGTGTCGCTGGACGGCGGGCCCCCGGCCGGCGCCGTCGGCGGGAGCCGGGTGTCGCTCTTGTCGGCCGGCGCGCTCGAGCGGGCCATCGGCCTGTACCCGTTCGGGCTGCCGGACCAGCGGGCGTTCGAGGTCCGCGGCACGTTCTCGCTCGAGCCGACCTACGACGAGAGCCACGTGTTCGTCGGGCTCGCGGAGGCCCAGCGGCTGTTCCAGATGCCCGGCCGCGCGTCGGGCCTCGACCTCCGCCTCGACGACCTCGACGACGCGGGCGCCGTGGCCGCCCGCCTCCAAGACCGCCTCGACGCCGACGCGCCCGGCCGGTACGCCGTGAGCACGTGGTACGACCTCCAGGGCTCGCTCTACAGCGTGATGCGGCTCGAGAAGTGGGCGGCCAGCGCCATCCTCGCGCTCATCATCGTCGTCGCCGCGTTCAACATCGTCGGGGCGCTGACGATGATCGTGATCGAGAAGCAGCGGGACCTCGGGGCGCTCCAGGCGATGGGCGCCAGCCGCCGCGACGTCCGCCGCATCTTCCTATTGGAGGGACTCCTGGTGGGCGGCGTCGGGGCGGGGATCGGGCTCGCGATCGGGCTCACGGTGTCGCTCGCGCAGAAGGCGTTCGGCCTCGTGAAGCTGGCCGAGGCCGGCTCGTTCGTGATCGACGCGTACCCCGTCGCGATCCGGCCGTTCGACGTAGGGCTGGTCGTCGTGGTCGCCGTGGGGCTGTGCGCGCTGGCGGCCGTGTATCCGGCCGTTCGGGCGTCGCGGGTCGATCCGGCGCGCGCGGTCCAATCCGGGGCGTGAGGGGCTCGAGGGCGGATGTCCGGAACGGGGAGGTTCCAATCCCCGCGTGGAGTATCAAGAAGAG
>JAAXJP010000282.1 GCA_012269805.1 Rubrivirga sp. | reverse complement strand
GTCTCGTCCGGCACGAACGTCCGTTGGTACAGGAGCCGCCCGGCCTCGCCGCCGCCGTAGTGCCGCATGGTCACGTCGAGCGAGCCGTCCGGCCGGCGGACGGCCTCGAACAGCTCGCGCTGGTCGCTCCCGATCACGTCGACCGTCCCGGCCTGGAGCTCGTAGTACTCCATGGCCGCGCTGACGAGCTGGTCGCGGCGTCCGCGGAGGACGTCCGTCCAGAACCCGGCGAGTTGGTCGTAGATGGGGCCCGGGAGCGCGCGGAGGGCGCGCTCGATGGCCGCGTCGGTCATCGCGGCCTGGAGGCTCTCGGCCTCCTCGCGCCACGCGTCGGCGTCGAGCTCGCCCAGGAACCGGCGGTCCTGGTAGAACCCGTTCTGCGTGAGCCCCTCGACGCTGCCGTAGTCGTCGTCGAGGCGCTGGAGGCGGCGGTCGTAGGCGTTCTTGAGGACCGGCTGGAGGACCCCGCCGATGTCGTAGAGCGCGAAGTCGCGGTCACGGGCGACGGGCCGGTAGATCTTCCCGCGCGTCGAGTCCTCGCCCGTCAGCGTCGGGTCGAGGCGGCCGGGCTCGTAGGCCGCCCAGCGCCACTGGTCGGCGTGGCGGTCCCAGTCGGCGATGAGCATGTCGAACAGACGGGCCCGGAGGAACGCCCGCTGGTCGACGCGGTGGTCGTGGTCCTCGCGCGTGTTCTCGCGGAGCGTCGGCGAGGAGTCGAGGTCGTCCATCCCCTCGAAGCCCGGCACGTCCGACATGTCGTCGTCGGGGCGAATCTCGAAGAGGGCCAGCCGGTTGGCGAACGTCTCGCGGTAGCGCCCGAGGCGGGGGTCGTCGGGGACGAGGACGATCTCGGGGTCCGGCTGCGGGATCCCGGCGGCCTGGGCGAGGGGCGCGACGACGAGCGCGGCGTACGGGTTCATGGCCGCCCGGAGCTCGAGGACCACGTCGCCGATGAGCCCGTCGCGGACCTCGTACGGGACCTGGGCGAGCCCGCTCTTCTCGAGCAGGCGGAGGCTGTACTCGTGGCCGTCGGCGGCCTCGAGGTGGAGCGACGTCGTCTGGAGCCCGCCGCCGCGGTTGAGCGGCGTGAGGCCGCCCTTCTCGGTCCCGAGGTCGATCACGCGGAACTCGACGGGCGTCTTCCACACGTCGCGGTAGTTCTTGCCGAGGAGGAACCGCGTGGCCCAGTCGTTCTGGAACCGGTCCGTCACGAAGTCGGCGTCCGCCGCGCGCGTGACGGTCCCGCCGAGGTTGTCGGGGAGGTCCGCCTCGGTGACGACGTCGGGCACCTCGGTGTCGACGAGCTCGGCGTTGGGCCCGGCGACCTCGGCTCGGAACGTGACCGTCTCGGTCCCGTCGTCGGCGACCTCGACCGTCTCGGTCCAGAGCCGGCCGTCGGCGAAGTACACGAGCCGCTGGTAGCCCGGCTGCGAGGCCACGTAGAGCGCGCCGCCGGCGCCGGCCGCGGCCACCTCGCCGCCCGCCGTCCCCGAGACGAGGTGGACCTGCTGGCGGAGCGTGTTGACGACGTCCTCGTAGGTCTGGAGGATCCGGTCGTGGCCGGCGGCCCAGACGAGCCGGTCGTGGAGCTCGGCGACGCGCCCGAGCGAGCCCCGGAGCGCGCGGTACCGCGGCGCGGCGAGGTCCTGCGCGCTGAGCCCGACGGTCCGCGCGGCGAGGCCCGTGATCGGGTCGCTGCGGTAGCCGGCGTACGGCCCGCGTGAGATGATGGGGTGGTGGGCGAGGACCACGAGCCGGTCGTCGTCACGGTCAAGGACGACCTGCTCGAGGATCCGCGTCACGTCGCCCGGGGTGCGGACGTCCTGGTCCTCGGCGTCGCCCTCGGGGCGCTCCTCGGCGTCGAGGAGCCACCACGCCGTGTCGAGCACGAGGAGGCGGAGGCCCTCGGCCGCCTTCTCCTGCTTCGGCCCGCCGGCCTGGTCGCCGGGCGTGAGGACGTCCGCGTCGAACGCGTCGTCGAGGAGGTCCTCGAGCCGCTTGACGCCGTCCTCGCCCTGTTCCCAGTCGCGGTCGCCCGGGACGACGATCACGTCGCCCTCGACGCCCTGGAGCGCGTCGATGAGGGCGCGAACGGGGGGGGGGGGGGGGGCGCGGGGGGGGGGGGGGGGGGGGGGGGGGGGGGGGGG
>JAAXJP010000355.1 GCA_012269805.1 Rubrivirga sp. | reverse complement strand
GGAGACGGGTATCGTCCGTCTCCCCCGCGCGCTTTATTGGCCGTTGGCGGGCACCGCTGGGGGCCGCGAGGTCACGACCTTCCGCCGGAGCCGCCGGAGCCGCCGGAGCCGCCGGAGCGGCCGGAGCGGCCGGAGCCGCTGGGGCACGAGCCAAGGGTGTGCCGCTGGAGGAGCTTCTGGGGCACGTCCTTCCACTTCACGTCGTGCTCGTGCTTGGGATCGCTCACCAACGGGATGCCATCCCAGTGGCACATGACCACCTTCTCGTTCGGGTCACGCTCGTTCGGGTCGTAGCTCTCGCTGCCCACGGTCGCGCCCGCACGGGTTTCGGCCGCCGTGTTGTGGTCCGACGTGGTGGCCACGAGGACGACGCGGTCGCCCTTGAAGCCCAGCTTCTCGGAGAGCTCGTCGACCTCGTCGACGTCGAACGTGATCGCGACGCGGCGGCCGATGGAGAGCGCCGTGCCGAACGCCTCGCCGGCCTGGATCTTGGCGCGCCAGGCCCGCTCTTCGGCCTCGTGCGTGGCCTCCTCGTCCCGGCGCATGTGCCAGTACATCGTCGACTCGTAGAGCCGGGCGTCGTCGGAGGCCCGCCGGACGCGGACGGCGAGGGCGCCGTCGCGGTCCCAGCTCTGCCCGATGCAGAGGGGCCAGAGCGTCGCGCACGCCGGGTCGGAGTCGAAGGCCCGCCGGAGGGCGCGGAGGCTGGCGACGTCGACGTCGAGCGTCCGGAGCTGGTTGGCGGGGAAGGCCTGCGTCCGGTGCGGGTCGTCGGCTCGGCCGAAGGCGCCGAAGCCGCCCTGGACGGTCCCCCGGAGGCGGCCGTCCGTGCCCGCCGTGCCGCCGACCTCGAGGGTGTACCGGGAGTAGCCGTGGCGCTCGGCGTTGGCGAACTCGAGGTACACCGGCTGCGCGCCGAGGCCGTTCAGGAGGTTCCGGAACGTGGTCTCCGACTCGTGCACGCCGGCTCCGCCGTTCGTCATGAAGTGGACGTGGTCGCCGCGGGGCGAGCCGGTCGGCGTGATGTCGAAGGCGTGGGTGTGCTGGTGGAACGGGTAGATCGGGTTGGGGCCGCTGCTGCGGCGCCACGGCCAGACCTGACCGGAGAGGTCGCCCCACGGCTGCGCGGCCGACATCCCGTTCCGGGCGCGGTTGACCGTGACGTCGAGGTGCCCGCCCGGCGGGAACGCCTGGTGCGCCACGACCATCATCCCGTTGATCTCTACGCGGCCGTTGAGCGCGACCGGAAAGAGGCTCGTCGTATCGCGGACGATCACGATACCGTTCCACCGGAAGCGGCCGCCCTCCTCGACGTCGAACGCGCCGCTGACGACGAGGGCGCCGTGGCCGCTGACGGTCCCGGAGACCGTGAGGTCGCCGTCGACGTGCGTGATCGAGGACCCCGTCGCGGCCGAGCCCCAGGCGGCGGTGCCGCTCACGGTCCGGTCGCCGGCGAGGGTCGCGTCGCCGGTGGTCATGGCCCCGAGGGCGACCCGGTAGAGCCCCTCGGCGTCGTCCACGTTGAGGTCGTCGAGGAGGCCGCCGTCGTCGGTCCAGGCCGAGGCCTCGGGAACGGACAACGCGGAGTTGGCCCGGGCGATGTCGGCGCCGAGCGACCGCTCGAGCTCGTCGATCGGGAGGAGTTCCCCGAGTTCGAGCTCGTCGTGGAGTCGCCGGTCGAAGCGGACTGGGTGGTTGGCGTCCGACCCAGAGATGGAGGCCCGCGACGAGACCGAGGCCGTCGCGTAGGGGACGTCGAGCCATAGGGGGCCCGGCGCGTCCATCGGGTCCAGCCGGTACGAGCTCTCGATGGTGTGGACGGCGCCGCCGTAGACCCCCGTGACCCGGATCCGGGCCTCCTGGTTGGTCGCGCCTGGCACGTAGGCGATCTGGAACCGGCCGCCGTCGTAGTCCACCACGTGACCGAGGCGGGCGGTGGGGTCGGTGAAGCCGCCGCCGGCGCGGGTCATCTCGCTGAGGGCGACGCTCTGGCCGGCCTCGGCGATCTCGCGGGCGAGGACGTCCGCCTGCCCCTCTGTGTGGCGCTGCGACGACTCGAGGAGTGTCGACCGGGTGCCGAGGGTGAGCACGGAGCCGCCGATTGCGGCGGCCATGACGGTGAGGAGTACGAGACGTCCCATAGGAGGAGGGGTC
>JAAXJP010000137.1 GCA_012269805.1 Rubrivirga sp. | reverse complement strand
CGTCGAGGGCACGAACGTGCGCCCGGTCCCCGGCGCCGTCGAGGGCGGGCCGACGACGTACCGGGTCCAGTGGAACGAGCGCGAGGAGTCCCCGCGCGAGGGCGCGCGGGAGCGGGCGTGGGAGGGGTACCTCTCGGTCACGGTCGCGCCCCCGACGACGACGGAGGCCGTCGAGAGGAACCCGCTCGGGGTCTTCGTCACCGACCTCTCGTGGAGCCCGCTCGCCCCGACGGCAGGCGACGCCGCGCCCTCCGACTCCGACACCGAGGTGGAGGAGCGCCCGGCCCAGCGGGAGACCGAGACGCCGCCCGTCAGGCGGCCGGTGAGCGCCCCGCCCCGCCGCCCGGCCGCTGCCGAGGCGCCGTAGCCCGTGCCCGCGCCGACCCCGCCCGGCTCCCGGTCGTCGGTCACGCTCGTGGCCGTCCTCCTGGGCTCCGCCGTTGTCGGTGCCCTGTACGCCGCCGCCGCGCTCGCCCACGCGGCCGGGTACGGCGCCCACCTCGGCGCCCCCGCCGTCCGCCTCGTGGGGAGCGGCCTGGTCGTCGTCCGGTGCGCCCTCGTCCTCGGCGCGAGCGCCGGACTCGGGCTCGCCGTGTACGGCCGCTGGCGTCCGGCGCTCGCGGTCCTGCTGGCCGTCGTCGTGTGCGCGCCCGCGTGGGCCGGGCCGGTCTACGCTCCCTCCGACGGGGCGCTCTGGACGTCCCAAGCGGCACGGACGCTCGGGGCCGACTCCGCCGAGGTCGGGCTGGCCGTGAAGGCGGGCGCGGTCGGCGGGCTCCTCGCGCTCACGTTCCTGGCCGCGCTCACGGCGCCCCAGGCGGTCGGGCCGTCGTCGGCCCACGGGACGGCCGCGTGGGGCGAGGGCCGGACCCTCCTCGACGCCCCGGCCGGTCTCGTCCTCGGGCGGTCGAACGGGCGGCCTCCCGAGGCGGGGCACGCCGTCGAACGGTCGCGGGCAGCAGGGGAGAGGGGAGGCCGCTGGGGATCTGGAGGCCGAAAGCCCGGAGGCCGGTCTACCGGCCCGCTCCTCCGCTACGATGGGCCGGGCCACGTCCTCACCGTCGCGCCGACCCGGGCTGGGAAGGGCGTCGGGGCCGTCGTCCCCAACCTCCTCGACCACCCCGGCCCGGTCGTCGTGACCGACCCGAAGGGGGAGAACCTCGCGCTCACGGCGCGCTACCGGGCGGGCGTCCTCGGCCACCGGGTCGTCGCGCTCGACCCGTTCGGGCTCGCGCCCCGGGACCTGTTCGGCGACGTCGGGCGGGGCCGCGTCGAGCGCGGACGGCTCAACCCGCTCGACCTCGTCGGCCTCGGCTCCGCCGACGCGGCGGACGACGCGGCGCTCCTCGCCGAGATGGTCGTCGTCGAGGGGGACGCCTCTGGCGGGGGCGCCGGCCAGAACCGGTTCTGGTCGGACGAGGCCAAGGCGCTCCTCACCGGGCTCGCCCTCTACGTCGCCCTCGACTACGACGGGCCGGGCCGGTCGCTCCTCACGGTCCGCGAGCTCCTGACCGGCGACGCGCGGGCGTTCAAGGCCCTCCTCGGTACGATGATGGGGCACGACGACCCGGTCGTGCGGCGGACGGGGAACCGGATGGACCGGAAGCACGACCGGGAGCTCTCGGCCGTCGTCTCGACCGCCCAGAGCCACACGCACTTCCTCGACTCGCCCCGGATGGAGGCCGTCCTCGGCCGGAGCACGTTCGACCCGTCCGACCTCCGCCCCGGACGCCCCCGCCACGCCGGGCACGTGTGGGGCGTCGGCGACCACGCGCTGCCGGACTCGGGGGACGGGGCGGGGCGGCTCCCCCACCCGGGTCCGCTCTCGGTCTACCTCCTGCTCCCGCCCGACCGGCTCGACGCCTTCTCGCGCTGGCTCCGGCTCTCGGTCGCGACGACGATCTCGGCCCTCGCGCGCCTCGGACCACTCCCAGGCGGGGCACCGCCCTCCGAGAAACGCGCGCTGTTCCTCTTGGACGAGTTCGCCCAGCTCGGCCCGATGCCGCCCGTCCGCCGGGCCGTCAGCCTGATGGCCGGGTACGGGCTCCAGGTCTGGCCGTTCTTGCAGGACCTCGGCCAGCTCCGGCGGCTCTACCGCGACTGGGAGTCGTTCGTCGCCAACTCCGACGTCGTCCAGGCGTTCGGGACGACGGACCAGTTCACGGCCGAGTACCTCTCGAAGATGGCCGGGACGGCGACGGTCTTCCACCAGTCGCAGTCGTCGGGGCGGAGCCGGGGGAAGCACTCGTCGCGGTCGTCGTCGGCCGGGGCGACGGAGACGGGCCGACCGCTCGTGACGCCGGACGAGCTCCGACGGCTGGGGCGCAATGACCAGGTCCTCCTCGTGCGCGGGGAGGACCCGGTTTTAGCTCGACGGATCGCGTACTACAACGACCCTACGTTTTCGGCGTCTGCGAAAGAACAGACGTGACGACCCGATGCTCGCTGTGGCCCTTTTAGGTGCCCTTGCGCTCTTGCAAATCCCGGATGGGGGTCGCGTCGAGACCTTCGATGCACTGCGGCCACGCGAGTCCGTCCCGCTCCAACCACCCCTGGACGCGCTGGGCGAAGGAGACTCCCTTCTCCGCGTGCCCGCCCGCGACCCGCTCCGGCCCGAGTTGGCGGTAGAGGCTCGCGACCCGACCGACGCGGTCGTGGAGGGGCTCGAGCGGGGTGACGCACAGGCCCTCGGGGGGGTTTGCCTCAGCGGCCACCGGCAGCAGCCGCCCGACGATGCGCCGGAAGAACGTGTCGTCGGGGTGGTTGTCAACGAGGTACTGCACGTGGTCGTGGAACTGGGCCACGTCCTCGTTCTTGCTGTAGACCGAGTTGCTCTCCTTCCCCGTCTTGAGCTCGAACGCCGCGCCGGTCGGGGCGTCCTCGACATGTGCGCTCGGGGGGGCCTTCCAGATCACGTCGGGACCCGTGCTGTCTTCGCCCTTGGTGTCGGGCCGCGACGCGGTCAGCCCGAGGAGGCGGCCCAGCTCGTAGACGGCCTCCTCGGCGGCCGTCGTGTTCGCCTCGCCATAGAGAAGGTTGCCCTCCACCTTCGCTAGGGCCGCGTTCATCGCGTTCGTCGATCCGGCCATGACGGTCTCGACCGCCCGGGCTTGGTCCGTCGGCTCCGCCCCCTCCCCCAAGACGCTGCCCGCACCGAACCGGCCGAGCGGCGCGCGGTCGTGGGCCGCGCGTAGGAACCGTTCCCGGGCGCCGTTCTCGTCCCCGTCCGCCAGCAGGGCGAGCCCCGAGAGGTGCAGGAACCACGCCCCCAGGCCCACGTCGTCCGTCCGCGCGAGGTCATAAGCCTGCGCGAACTTGCTCGCGGCGTCTCCGGCGTGTCCGTTCCACAGGAGCCGGTAGCCCGCGTGCTCGCGTCGGTACGCTTTCGCCAGCCAGGGCGGGGGCTCGGGCGCCTCGAAGGTATCGGCCCGCTCCATGTAGGTCTGGTACTGGGCCTCGAACGTCTCGTCCCCCTCGATGACAGAGCGGATGGCCTCGTCCAGCCGGTCCGGGTCGGCACTCTTCGCGACGGCTTGCCCGAACGCTACCTGGCGTTGGACGCGGGCGGGAAGGAGCTTGAGGTTTCGGGGGGCCTGGAGCCACGACCGGAGGGCGTCCCCGACGACGATGACGGCGCCGTGGTCGTTGTTGCTGCGGAAGATGCGGCCGAGAGATTGGGTGACCCGAACCGCGGTCCGGGGACCGCGGACAGACTCGGACCGGAGGGCCTCCTCCCGGAACAGGTCGAAGAGGGTGTCCCCCCGCGGAACGCCGTCGAGCACGAGGGCTTGGCAGGCGTCTCCGGGGAGATCAATGCCGTCGTAGCGGGCGGCGAGCACGAGGGTGCGCGGATCGGACGCCTCGGCGAACTCAGCGATGCTCTCGGCCGCTTCGTTCCCGTCGTAGTTCTCCGCTCCCCAGTCCTCGGCGGCACTCTTCGTTGGAACGATGACGAGGGCCTTCCGATCTTCGACGAGCGCTTTGGCCGCCGTACGCTGAGCGTCGTCATTGTCGCCCGGCGGGAAAACGAAGAAGCGTTGGGCGTCGCCCGACCGGCCGCCCGGGGAGACCCGGACGGGGTCGCCCGCTCCGAACGTGCGGCCGAACTCGGGGGCCGTCGGGGCCGTCGCCGTGAGGTAGACGCGACGCTGGGCGTCTCGGAACGGCGCGACGGCCCAGAGCGGGAGGACTGGCGGGGCAATCTCGACCCGGCCCCGCCCGACCATGATATTGCACAACTCGACCCGGTCCTTGAGGTGCTCCCAGGCGAACAGGGTCCGAGGGGCGTCGTCGACGTTGTTGTCGAGCAGCGCCTTCCGGATCTCTGCCCCCATCCGGTACACCGCGTAAGACGGGACGTAGAGGACGCTTTGGGAGTACCCGTCGAGGACGCGGTGGACCTCGACGGCGTTGTGGCCGTCCCCGATGTCTCTACCGACCAGCTCCAGAACGGCCTTTGCCGCAGCAGAATCGACGGGGAGGGACAGGGTGAACTGGCCGCGGATCGCCTGCTCGGCGACATGGGCGTCGTCGAGGACGAGGGCGCCCACGTCCACGTCGTTACTGCGGAACACCGAGCGACCGTTGAAGAGGGCGGCGTAGGTCGTGACACAGGGGCCGCTCGCCGCTGTGAACACGTCCCGGTCCGTCCACCCTTCTCCGCCGTAGTAGGTCGCCACGGGCGCGCCGACGTCGCGAGCGCGGGCAGCGACCTGGGAGACGAGTTGGCGGGTAGGGCAGAGGTAGACGACGCCCCTGTCGAGCTCGTGCCCGAGGGACTGGGCGAGGATGAGGCCGACGAGCGTCTTCCCTCCGCCCGTGTTCATCTCGACGACGACATCGCTGGCGGCCCGGTGCTCGTTCCACTCGCGGAGAGCCTCGCCCTGGGTGTCCCACAGGTTCTCGATCCCGCTCCGGCGGAGGTTCAGCCGCTTGAACACGTCGGCCGGGTCCGTGGGCCGAGGCTTCGGAGTGGGGTCAAGGTTGAGTCCGTCGAAGAAAGACATAGGCGCGCGATGCTGGAGCCCAACTACGCGCTGCAAGACGGCTCCGTTCGCATGCTCCATTGGAGCGAGCGCCTAGCTGCGACTCCCGACCCCGACTGGCCCGCCCGGTTGGCACGGGCGGAACTCATTCCTCGCTGTCTCGGGTGCCTACTCGCGGTAAGCGAGGAGCCGGAGCGCGTTGAACACGACGACGAGCGTGGACCCCTCGTGGAGCGCGACGGCCGGGCCGATCCCGAGTCCGAAGAGCGTCGCCGGAACGAGGAAGGCGACCATCCCGATGCTCATCCACAGGTTCTGCCGGATGATCCCGCGCGTCTTGCGCGAGAGCCCGACGGCGAACGGGAGCTTCGAGAGGTCGTCGGCCATGAGCGCCACGTCGGCCGTCTCGAGCGCGACGTCCGAGCCGGCCGCGCCCATCGCGATCCCGACGGTCGCGTTGGCGAGCGCGGGCGCGTCGTTGACGCCGTCGCCGACCATCGCGACCTCGCCGGACTGGCGGAGCTGCTTGATGGCCTCGACCTTGTCGTCGGGGAGGAGGTCGCCGCGCGCCTCGTCGATCCCGACGGCCCGGCCGACCGACGAGGCGACGGCCTGGGCGTCGCCCGATATCATGATCGTCTTCTCGATGCCGAGCGCGTGGAGCCGACGGATCACGTCGCGGGCGGCCTCACGCGGGGTGTCCATGAGCCCGACAACGCCCAGGAAGCGGTCGCCCCGTCGGACGAGCATGGTCGAGCGGCCGTCGGCTTTGAGGGCGCGGTCGCGCTCCAGGAGCGCCTCGGGCGCGGCCGTGCCGCTGTCGAGCGTAAAGAGGTCGGGTTTGCCGACCTCGACGGGCTCGCCCGCCAGCGTCGCGCGGACGCCGTGGCCCGTCACGCTCTGCAGGTCCTCGGCGTCGGGCGCGCTCTCGGCGCGGCCTGCGAGGTCACGGACGACGGCGCGGGCGAGCGGGTGCTCGCTCAGCCGCTCGACGGCGACGACGGCCTCGACCAGCTCGGCCTCCGTCGCGCCGTCGGCGGGCACCACGTCGGTCACGCGCGGCTCGCCCTCGGTGAGCGTGCCCGTCTTGTCGAACGCGATGGCCGTGAGGCCGCCGAGGGCTTCGAGCGGCCCGCCGCCCTTGACGAGGACGCCGCCCCGCCCGGCGCGGGCGACGCCCGAGAGCACGGCCGAGGGCGTCGCGATGGCGAGCGCGCACGGGCTGGCGGCGACGAGGACGGCCATCGCGCGGTAGAACGAGACCGAGAACGGCTCCGACCAGACGTCCAGCATCCCCAGGACCGGCGGCACAACGACGAGCCCGACGACGAGCGCGAGGACCGACGGCACGAACACCCGCTCGAAGCGGTCGGTGAACTTCTGCGTCGGGCTCTTCTCCGTCTCGGCCTCGGCCACGAGCTGGACCACACGGGCCAATGTGGACTCCGACGACGTCCTCGTCACGACGACGTCGAGCGCGCCGGCTCCGTTGAGCGTCCCCGCGAACACGCGGTGCTCGGGCTCGACGTTCGCGGCGTCCGCCAGCGCGGCCTCGACGTCGTCCGCGGGCCGCTTGTCGACGGGCACGCTCTCGCCCGTGACCGGCGCCTGGTCGACCGCGCTCGTCCCCTTCACCACGACGCCGTCGGCCGCGATCCGCTCGTCGGGGCGGACGACGACGGTGTCGCCGACGCGGAGGTCCTCGACGGGCACCTCGGCCTCGGCGCCGTCGCGGCGGACCCTGGCCGTTGCGGGGGCCAGTTCCGCCAGCGCCTCGATGGCCCGGCGCGCCCGGCCCATCGCGTAGCCTTCCAGGGCGTGGCCGATCGAGAACAGGAAGAGCAGGAGCGCGCCCTCGAACCACTCGCCGAGCGCGGCGGCGCCGGCGGCGGCCACGATCATCAAGAAGTCGATCTCGAAGCGGCCCGCGCGGATGGAGTCGACCGCCTCGCGGACGGTGAACCAGCCTCCGAATAAGTACCCGCTGACGAAGAGCGCCGTCGGGACCCAGTCCACGACGTCGGTGAACGTATCGAGCGCCCACCCCAATCCGACCGCGACGCCCGAGAGGACGGCGAAGATCAGCTCGGTCCGCTCGCCGAAGATGCCGCCGTGCGAGTGACCGCCGTGCGCGCCCGGCGCGTGGTCGTGCCCGCTGTGGTCGTCCTCGCCCGAGGCGTGGCCCTCGCCGGGCGCGTGGTCGTGGCCCTCGTGCTCGCCGCGGCCCTCGGCGGCGGCCACCTCGGATGGCTCCGGCGCCGTGACGGTCACGCCGAGGTCGGCGAGCGCGCGGCGGAGGTCGGCCTCCGTCGTCGCTGTCCGGTCGAACTCGATCCGGATCGGTCCGGTCGCGTTGGCCTCGGCCTCGATCACGCCCGGCCGCTGGCGGAGCCGCTCGGCGACGGTCCGGGCGCGGCGCTGGCGGGGGAGCCCGGAGGCCGCCCAGAGCACGTGGCCGTACCGCTCGGTGATCTGGGCGCCGGCGCGCTCGGCCGCTCGCCGGAGGCGCGGGAGCGCGACGGCGTCGGGGTCGTAGTGGAGGCAGAGCTGGGCGGGGTGGCCGCCCTCGGGCGGGACCACGTGGGCGCGCTCGACGCCCGGCGTCGCCGCCAGCTCGTCGGTGAGCCGGGCGACGCAGGCGTCCTGGGCGTCGGGCGCGTCGGGGAGGAGGACGTCGAGGTCGAGGCGGAGCGGGTCGGGCATCGGAAGGGTCGGAGGGTGTAGAACGAGCGCTAGAGCGCCATTTCGAGCAGGAGGAGCGCGAGGAAGCCCGCGAAGAAGGTGGCCGTGGCGAGCGGGGTGTCCTCGGTCTCGTGGGCCTCGACCAAGAGCTCCTCGGTCACGAGGTAGAGGAGCGCCGCGACGCCGAAGGCGAGGAGCCCGGCGAGGGCGCCGCCGGAGAGCGCCCCGGCCGCGAGCGTCCCGCCCACGGCCCCGGCGAGGAGCAGCGCGGTCAGCCCGGCCGTCGTGGCGAGCACCCGGCCGCGCGAGGCCCCGGCCCCGACGAGGGCGGCGGCCGTCGCGAGGACCAGGAACAGGACCTCGAGCGAGAGAGCGATCGTGACGACGAGCCCGGCCTCGGCCCCAGCCGCGAACCCGACGCCGACCAGGAGCCCGTCGATCACCATGTCGATGGCGACCGTCGTGACGAGCCCGCGCGTGCCGTCGTCGTCGGCTCCCTCGGCGGGCCCCCCTTCTGTCAGCTTCTTGACCCCGAGCATCAGCCCGACGCCGACGGCGAACCCGATGATCGTCGGGATCGCCGCCGCCTCGTACATGAGTTCGGGGAGGAGCTCGCCGGCCACGGCCGCGAACACGACCCCGCCCGCGAAGTGCTGGATCACGCTCTGGAGCCGTCGGCCCGGCGGTCGGAACGCGGCCACGACGCCGCCGAGCACGGCGGCCACGGCGGGGATGGCGAGGAAGGGGAGGACGTCGGCGAGCTTGGTCAGGAGGCCGTGGCGAAGTGGAGGCCGAGGTCGGCCGTGAGGGCGGTGAACAGCCGGTGGACGTCGGCCTCCACAGGGGGGTCGCCAGGCGCCGTCGCGAGGCGGAAGCGGTCCCTGAACTCGGCCCCGTCCGAGACGGCGAGGGCGGGCCGCCCCGCCCCGGTCTCCGCCGAGAGGACGTAGCGCTTCTCGACGCCCCGAGCGACGCGGACCGTGACCGGGAGCGAGCAGCGGGCGGGGCCGTCGGGGCGGGGCGCGCCCGCCCGGACGCCGTCGATCCCGGTCCGCTGGGGGTACGG
>JAAXJP010000508.1 GCA_012269805.1 Rubrivirga sp. | reverse complement strand
CCGAGTTCGGCGAGGGCGACGTCCGCGCCCGGCCCCACCTCGTGGTCGGCCTGGAAGGGCTCGCGCCGTACTTCTTCGAGGTCGAGCCCGCCCTCTTCGTCTCAACCAAGGGCGATGTCTCGGCGCGCTTTACCGGCTCCTACGACCTCCTGCTCACGCAGCGGCTCGTCGCCCAGCCGCGCCTCGAGACCAACGTCGCCGTCCAGCGCGTCGAGGACTGGGGTGTCGGCGCAGGCCTTAACAACGTCGAGCTCGGGCTCCGGCTCCGCTACGAGATCCGCCGCGAGATCGCCCCCTACGTCGGCGTCAACTGGACCACCCGCTATGGCGAGGCCGCCGACTTCGCCCGCGCCGAGGGCGGCTCGGCCTCCGAGGCCAACGTCGTCTTCGGCCTCCGCCTGTGGCGCTAGCCCGCTAGGCTCACGCTCCTCCCCCGCAACACGACCCTCCTCCGATGTACGACGCCCCACACTACATGATCGGCATGCATTGGATCTGGTGGCTCGTCTGGGTCGCTGTCATCGCCGCCGCTTGGTGGGCCTTCTCGAAGCGCCCCGCCACGTCGCCCGAGCCAACCCCTCTCGACCGTCTCCAACGCCGGTACGCCGACGGGGAGATCACGACCGATGAGTACGAGGAGCGGAAGGCGAGACTGCTCCGCGAGCTCTAACCCCAGATCCGTGGCCAACTCTCCGTCCGTCCACCCCGATCCCGCTCTCTCGCAGACCGATCACACCCGGCGCGCCTACGACCGCCACGCGCGCCTCTACGACGCGATGGAGTGGCCCGTGGAGCAACTCGTGTACCGCCGCTGGCGGAGGTCGCTGTGGCAGGACGTCGAGGGGCCGGACGTGCTCGAGGTCGGCGTCGGGACGGGGAAGAACGTGCCGTACTACCCGGCGGAGGTCTGCGTCACCGGCGTCGACCTCTCGGAAGGGATGCTGGCGCAGGCCCGCCGCTCGCTCCAGCGCCACCCGGCGGCGGCGGCCGTGCTGCACCTCATGGACGCGGAGCACCTCACCTTCCCCGATGACGCCTTCGACGAGGCCGTCGCCACGTTCGTGTTCTGCTCCGTGCCGGACCCCGTGGCGGGCCTCCGCGAGGCCCTCCGCGTCACGAAGCCAGGCGGGCGCCTCCGCCTCCTCGAACACCAGCGCGCCGACGTGGAGTCCCTCGGCCGCGTGATGGACCGCCTCGATGGTCCCCTCCACCGCCTCACCGGCGTCCACGTCGCCCGGCGCACCGTCGAGAACGTCCGAGACGCAGGCTGGCGTCTCGACCACGTCGAGCGACTCGCCCCCTTCGGGGTGTTCCGCCGCATCGACGCGCACAACCCCCTCACTGCCAACTGACCCAACCCATGGCACCCGACACCACCAGCACCTACCACTACCTCCGTACCGTCGCCCTACCCATAGACGAGGCCGAAGCGCGCGTCCGCGAGGCGCTCCAGGAACAAGGCTTCGGCATCCTCACCGAGATCGACGTGCAGGCCACGCTCAAGACGAAGCTCGACGTCGACTTCCGCCCCTACAAAATCCTCGGGGCGTGCAACCCACCCGCCGCGTACCACGCCCTCCAGGCCGAGCCGCACATCGGGACGATGCTCCCCTGCAACGTCATCCTCCAGGACGTGGGCGAAGGGCAGACCGAGATCGCCGCGGTCGACCCTGTCGCCTCGATGGCCGCCGTCGGCAACCCCGCGCTCAGCGAGATCGCCAAGGAGATCCAGGGCCGTCTGCGCCTCGCCATTGACCACGTGTAACCGTTCTCGAACGGCCTTTTCCAACACCCGCCCCTACCCGTGGACCGCCGCCTCTTCCTCCAGCAGACCGCCCTCCTCGGGGCCGCCGCCCTCGTCGGGTGCCGGCCCGAGACCTACGCGTCGGGAGCTCGCCCCTCGTCCGTCGTCGTGCCCGGCGCGCCGACCTACCAGGCCGTCCGCGACGCCGCCGTCGGCCCGGCCCGCAGGGTCCGCTTGGTCGCCGAGGCGGTCGAGGTCGAAGTCGGCCCCGGTGAGGTCTGGCGCACCTGGGGCTACAACGGCGGGTATCCCGGCCCCGAGATCCGCCTCGCCGAGGGCGAGCGGCTCGAAGCCACCGTCGAGAACCGCCTCCCGGAGGGCACGACCGTCCACTGGCACGGCATCCCCGTCC
>JAAXJP010000439.1 GCA_012269805.1 Rubrivirga sp. | reverse complement strand
GGCGCGCTCGGCGTCGAGGACGGCGAGGCGGGCGCGGGCGAGCGAGGCGTAGTCGGTCTCGCCTTGTTCGTAGGTCATCTCCGCGAGGCGGAGCAGCTCGCGCTGGGCGTCGAGCCGTTGTTCCAGGAAGGGGGCGTCGGCGTCGAGGAGGGCGCGGGCGGCCTCGGCACGGCGCTCCCGCTCGGCCTCGCGGCGCGCCATCTCGGCTTCGCGCTCGGCCTGGGCGACGGCGCGCTGGCGGTCCCGCTCGTGGCGGGCCTCGGCGCGCGCGTGGTGGAGCTCGACGCGGGCTTCGGCGACCGCGACCGCGGCCCGGGCGCGCTGAGCGGGCCGGCGGTCGAGGAGCTGGTCGAGCGTCCAGGAGACGGTCAGGCCCCACGAGTCGCCGGGCCAGCGGGCGATGGCGGCGTAGACGGGGTCGTAGCCTTGGGTCGAGATCGACGGGAAGGCGAGGCCGCGCGTGGAGACGGAGAGGTAGAGGTCGACCTGGGGCCGGAGGCGGGACCAATGGGTCGCCTGGCGGAGCTCGGACCGCGCGAGCGTGAGCCGGGCCTGCTCGACGCGGAGCGACGCCTCGGCCGTGGCCTCGGTGGTGTCGGCGAGGACCGAGAGCGCGTCGGCGGGGTCGGGGGCGAGGCCGTCGAGAGTCTGGGCACACGGCGCGACGGCGAGCGCGAGCAGGAGGGTGGGGAGGGCGCGCATCAAGCCGTGGCGGCTGGCAGCACCAGGGCGGTGCCCGGACGTGCCTCGGCGTCGGTTCCCGCCACGCCCGCGAGCGCGGCGAGGTCGCGGAGGTCGGGGGTCGCCGAGGCGGGGCGCCTGGTGAAGAGGGCGAGGGTCTGGGCCGCCAACTCTCGGCGGAAGCCGGGCGGCATCTCGGCCCTTCGACTGCGCTCAGGACAGGCTCCGGGCGTGCCGTGGTGGAGACGGACGGCCTCGAAGGCCGTGCGCTCCGGGTCGAGGCCCGCGACGGTGAGCGCGTCGCGGACGACACAGATGTCGAACCGGTGGCCGGTCAGCATCCGGTAGAGGGCCAGCGCGATCCGTTCGGCAGGCTCAGGACAGGCTCCCCGGCGGCGGAACGGGTCGAGGTGGTCGAGCATGGAGAGGGGGGCGGGGCCGTCGTCCGGTGGGCAGCGGCGCTGGGCCGTTGCGGAGGGCGGGTGACGACGGCCCGGCCCGGTCTAGGTGGAGGCCCCTCGGTGGACCACCTTGCGGCGATCGAGGAGCGCGAGGAGGAGGTCGAGGAGCGTCACGGCGTCACCCCTCCGAGTTCTCGCGGATGACGACGCCGTCGCCGCCGCGCTGGCGGGTCTGGCGGTACGTCCCGTCGAGGGCGTAGTCGGTCCGGCTGACGAGCGCGCCGCTAGAGGTTTCGCCCCGGCTCTGGAGCGTCCGGAGGAGCGTGCCCGAGAACGCGCCGTCGCCCGAGACCGCGAAGTCGGCCCCGTAGTAGCGGGTGCGGACGGATCCCGCCGTCCCGCCGTCGCGGACGGTCCCGGTCCCGTCGGCGTTGACCGTGATGATGGGGTCGCGGACCGTGACCGTCTCCCGGAGCTCGGCGTTCGCGTACGTCACGACGGCGCCGCCCTCGGCCGGCGAGTAGACCTGGCTCACGCGCCAGACGTCGATCGTCGCCGACGTGAAGGCCGCCTCGGCGTCGTCGGACGTGCCGACGAGGTAGGCGTTGGCGCCGCCCTCGGCCGCGGTGAGGAAGGCGGCGAGGTCGGCGTGGGTGAGGAACGTGAGGTCGACGGTCTCGACGGCGTCGACCTCGGCCGTGCCGCCGTCCGAGTCGTGGTCGAGCGCGCGGGCGTGCTGGAGCCGGGCGGTCCAGACGCCGACGCCCTGGGGCTCGCGGTACGAGAGGGTGGCGAGGTAGCCCTTGGCGTTGCCCGCGTCGTAGACGCCCGTGTAGAGCGTGGTGTCGGGGGCGAGGCGGGCGGACGCGCGTCGGGGGTTGGCTGTCGCCGACCTCCGGTTGTCCGGCGTCGGCCCCTGCTCGGCGCCGCCGCCCGTCGCGGCGTCGGGCTCGGGTGCGACGTCGCCGCCGGTCTCGAACTGGGCGAGCCAGTCGCGCCACGGCCGGTCCTGCGCGAGCGCGGCGGGGTCGGGCACGACCGGCCCCTTCTCGGCGCCGAGGTGGGCGGGGTCGGGG
>JAAXJP010000382.1 GCA_012269805.1 Rubrivirga sp. | reverse complement strand
CGGCGAGCGTGGGCCGGGCCATGGAGAGGCGGACGCCGCCGGAGGGGACAAGGTCGATGCGGTCGGCCCCGGGGTCCGGTGCGGGGGAGCCTCCCCCCTCCCCTGCCCCGTCGGCCGCTGGGAGGACGGGGACGGCGGCGCCGGCGACCGACGCCTCGCCGAGGAGGACGTCGCCGAGGGAGGGGTCGGCGTCGACGGGGGCCCCGAGGTGGGCGGAGGCGGAGCCCTGGGTGTCGAGGTCGACGAGGAGCGCTCGGCGGCCGGCGTGGTAGAGCCCGGCGGCGAGGTTGACGGCGGTGGTGGTCTTGCCGACCCCGCCTTTGAGGTTGAGGATGGCTACGGTGTGCACGGTCCAGACGCTAAAGAGAGAAGTCGTCTTGGCGACTGAATGAACGCCAAGGCGACTGAAGATACGTCCAGTCGCTCAGTCGCCAAGACGCTACGCAGAGCGCGTGAGTCAGCGCCCCCGACGAGGCAGGGCCGGACTCCCCCTGCGCACGCGTCGTCTAGGCCGTCTGAGAGACCGCGTGTCGCGTCCGGGCACGCTACGGGACCCGGAGTACCCCCAACGCCCTCGCGCGACGAGGCAGCGAGCGGCGGCCGGCCGCGTGATCGGGGCAGGGCGGCAGTCGCATTGGAGACTAGACGTCTTAGCGACTGAGCGACCGGTCGCTATAGCGCGTGTTCCAAACGGTCGCTTCGATGACGCGGCCTCGCGGTGCCGCTCGCTTGGCCCCACGATCCGTGGGCGGTCGGTGCCGTCGGTGGGCGGGCGTCAGGGTCGTCGGGCGGCTGGCCTGTTGCCCAGGGTTACGATAGGTCCGAAGGGCGTCGGGAGCGCCGGTCGAGGAGGAGCCGGTTCCGCTCGCGGACGAACGCCTTGCGCGCCTCGGCGTCTTGCTGGGCGAGGGCGGCCCGGGCCTCGGCCGGGAGCGAGGCGAGGACGGCCTCGTTGATCTCGGCCTGCTCGTCGTCCGGGAGCGAGCGGTAGATGTCGGTGCACCACCGCTCGGTCTCGCGGTAGGCCTGGGCGATCTCCTTCTCGAGGGCGGGGGGGAGGCGGTAGCCCTCGCCGGAGCGGTAGCGGATGGCCGACTTGATCCAGGAGCGGGGGCTCTTGATCTCCTTGCCGCCGGCGACGGCCCAGTGGTAGTGCTCGAGCTGGCGGACGACGAGGTTCCACCCGTACTCGCGGACGAGCGTCTCGGCCTCGTCGGGCTCGACGCCCAGCCCGACGAGCGCGGACACGATGGCCTGTCGCGAGGGGTAGAGGACGCACTGGAACCGGAGGGTCCGCGTGAAGACGAACTTCTTGCCCGAGGCGGTCTTCGAGGGTTTGACCTCCCAGGAGCAGTAGCCCCGCTCGGCGAGCGTGTCGAAGTGGGGGCCGAGCTTGGAGATGATTTGGGAGGGGTGCTCCGTCCCGATCCGGTAGTTGAGGATCCGGTTGGCGAACTCGATCACGTCCATCTCGACGGTCGAGCCAGCGAGGAAGCGCTTGTCGAGCCAGCGGTAGGCGAGCTTGACCGTGTCGTTGGGGAGGGCGTAGTAGAACTGGGTCGAGAGCGTCTTCCCGTACGTGAGCGAGATGAGCTGGAACATGGTCGGGGCCCAGGCCACGTAGGTCTCGCCGACGGGGTTGTCCTCGGACGGGTCCATCGCGTGGGAGTCGAGGACGTTGAACGCGAACTTCCAGTGGGTCTGGGTCTCGGGGTTCCAGAGCGCGTTGGTCTCGATGGTCATCGTCTGGAGCTGGTCGATGACGTGCTCCAGGCGCTCGTAGTAGTGCTTGGTGGTGGGCCAGCCCATGAGCTTGAGGAGCTCGTAGCGGGTCGTGCGGAGGATCCGGTCCGAGAACCCGGCGTCCTCGCTCAGCGACAGGAGCGCCACCATGACGTCGTTGACGTGGTGCTCTGGGATCCCCTTGGCGCACGTGATGGCTCGGTAGAACCGTTTCCGGATGGTCTTCCCCTTCTCGGTGACGACGCCTTCCCACTCGGCCCGGTACGAGGTCTCGGTGATCTCGATGTCGAACTGGCGCTCGCCCTTTTCCCAGGGCGTGCGGACCTCGCCTGACGACTTGAGCGACCGGGTCCGGGGGATGCCCAGGACGAGGTCGACGAGGTTCATGTCGTCGTAGCCCTCGACGGGTCCCCGGG
>JAAXJP010000134.1:5712-8780 GCA_012269805.1 Rubrivirga sp. | reverse complement strand
GACTGGGACAGCGTCCGCGACCAGTTCCCGCTCACGCGCGACCGGGTCCATATGGCGACGTTCCTGCTCGCCAGCCACCCCCGGCCGGTCGCCGAGGCCGTCGCCCGGCACCGCGAGGCGTTCGACCGCGACCCGGTGCACTATTGGGAGGAGCACTTTATGACGGCCGAGTGGGAGCAGCGCGAGGCCGTCGCCGACTACCTCGACTCGGACCCGGCCCTCATCGCGCTCACCGACAGCACGACGATGGGGCTCGGCCTCGTCTACGGCACCCTCCGCCTCGGGCCCGGCGACGAGGTCCTCACCACACCGCACGACCACTACTCGACGATCTACGCCCTCCGGCACCGCGAAGAGCGCGACGGGATCGCCGTCCGCCGCGTGGCGCTCTACGACGACCCGGCCTCGGCCGACGCCGACGAGATCGTCGGGCGGATGCTCGGGGCGGTCACCGACCGGACGCGCGTCGTGGGCGTGACGTGGGCCCACTCCTCGACCGGCGTCAAGCTCCCGATCGCGCGGATGGCCGCCGCGCTCGCCGACGTCAACGTGGGCCGGGACGAGGCCGACCGCGCGCTCCTCGTGGTCGACGGCGTCCACGCGCTCGGGATCGAGGACGAGACGGCGGCCTCGCTCAGCGCCGACGTGCTCATCGCCGGCACGCACAAGTGGATGTTCGGCCCGCGCGGGACCGGCATCGTCCACGCAACGCGCGAGGCGTGGGGCCGGATGACGCCCGTGATCCCGAGCTTCGGGCCGGACGTCGGCGTGTGGCTCGGGATGGTGCCGCCGGACGCCGTGACGCCCGGCGACACGTTCACGCCGGGTGGCTTCCACTCGTTCGAGCACCGGTGGGCGCTCGGCGAGGCGTTCCGGTTCCACCAGCAGATCGGGAAGGATCGAGTCGCGGCCCGGATCCACGACCTCAACAGCCGGGCAAAGGACGCGCTCGCCGAGATGCGCCACGTCCGCCTCCTCACGCCGCGGTCGTCGGAGCTCTCGGCCGGCATCGTCACGTTCGAGGTCGACGGGCACGACGCGGGCGCGGTCGTGGCCCACCTCCACGGGCGCGGCATCACGGGGAGTTCGAGCCCGTACCCGGTCTCCCACCCGCGGATCGCCCCGAGCGCGCTCAACTCGCCCGAGGAGGTCGACCGGACCGTCGCCGCGATCGCGGAGTTGGCGTAGCCCGCCCGAGTCCGTCCGCCTCGGCGGTTCCCCTGAGCGAAGCCGAAGGGTCGAGGCGGGCAGGGCCACCGCCGGCCCGTGGTGAATCCACAACAATCGGGGAGGCCACGCCGTAGGTTGCCTTCGTGGCCCGACTCCGCTCCGCAGCCCGCTTCGCCGTCGTGCTGGCGCTCGCCGTCAGCACGCAGGGGCTCCTGCTCGCCCAGGCCGCCTGGCTGACGAACCAGGAGTGGATCGCCGAGACGCTGTGCGTCAACCCGGAGACCGACTGCGACGGCAAGTGCCAGCTGAAGGACCGGATGGAGGCGATGCAGCACCACGGCTCGCACACGCACACCCACGACGAGGCGCCCGCGCCTCTGCTGGAGCTGGCGCTGTCGGTCCGAGCCCACGTCGCCGAGCGCGCTCGCGTGCCGGCGCCGCACGCGGGGCCCGCACGGGGCCCGGCCGCGTGGCTCGCCATGGATACCGGGAGGGAGGCCTCCCAGGGCGTGTTCCACCCGCCCCGCCCGACGACCGCCGCGTAGCCCGCCCGCGCTCTGCCCGACCGGCAGGGCCGCCCGGCTCTACGCGCCCGCCGTCCGCACGGACGGCGGGCGGACCGCACGGATCGCCTCGGCGCGCGTGAACGCATGCGCAAGGTCGACGCGACCCTGCCCGCCTCGACCCTTCGGCTTCGCTCAGGGGAACCGCCGAGGCGGAGCGACTCGACAAGGTCCGGCCCCGTCTGCGACGGCGCACCGTCGTCCCCCGCCCGCCGGCGTCTCCCGGCCGGGCACGCCTCCCCTGCTCTGCGGGCGCGACCGCGCCTGCGACCCCGTCTCCACGACCCATGACCCCCCGCACGCTCGCGTCCCTCGGCGCCCTCCTCCTCTTCTCCCCTCTCACCGGCTGCGACTCCGACGGCTCGTCGTCCGAGCCCGCCATGCTCCGCCTCGACGTCGAGGCCGTGGCCGGCGACGACGCCTTCGCCCCTGGCGAGGCGTTCGCCGTCAACGGCACGACCGGCCAGCTCGACCGAGCCCAGCTCATCGTCTCCGGAATCACGCTTCTCCACGAGGACGGCCGCGAGATCCAGGTCCTCGCCGACGACCCCGTCACCGTCCGCGCCCGGGACGAGAACGAGACCGAGGTCCAGCAGACGATCGACGAGCGCTACGTCTTCGTCGACCTCGACGCCAGCCGCGCGCCGACGACGCTCGGCGAGGTCCCGTCGGGCCGTTACACCGGCGTCCGGTTCCTCGTCGGCGTCGACGGCCTCGACAATCGGATCGCGCCGGAGGACCTCCCGGCCGACCACCCGCTCGCGCTCGCCTCGGCCTCGGCGATGCACTGGAACTGGAACGCCGGCTTCGTCTTCCTGCTGATGGACGGCCTCCTCGACATCGACGGCGACGGCGCGGTCGACGCCTCGACGGGCACGCCGCGCGACCCGGCCTCGGGCCAGTGGCGCCTCCACGTCGGCGGGGCGGCCAACGCCACGACGGTCATCCTCGACACCGACTTCGAGCTCGAGGGCGGCGCGATGCAGGACCTCCACCTGATGCTCGACCTCGCCGCGCTCGCCGCCGGCCTCGACTTTTCCGACGCCTCTGACCGCTGGTGCATGACGGGCGGCTGCCAGGACGTCGTGGACACCGCGACGGGCAACCTGTCGTCGGCGTTCATGCTCCACGGCGTGCACGCCCACAGCATGTAGTCCGATGACTCGCCGCCCTTCCGCGGTGGCGCTCCTGCTGGCGGTCGCCTTCGGCGCGGTCGCCAGCGGGTGCGCCGTGGGCGGGGCGGGGGGGGCCGCCCCCGGGCGGGGGGGGGGGCCCCGCCGGGGGGCCCCCCCCCCCCGGCCCCCCCCCGACCCCCCCCCCGGGGGGCGCGCGGGG
>JAAXJP010000134.1:0-5702 GCA_012269805.1 Rubrivirga sp. | reverse complement strand
CCGTGCTCGAACGCGCCACCGTGCAGACCTTCAGCCCAAAGCAGTATGTCCTTTGAGTCGCCGCCTTTCCGCGTTGGCGTTCCTGCTGGCGGTGGCTTTCGGCGCGGGCGCAAGCGGGTGCGAGGGGGCCGGCCCCGACGGGCCGGCCACGGTCGAGGTGCGCGTGCCCGACGGGTTCGACCCGCTCCCCGTCCCCCCCCAGAACCCGCTCCGCGCGGATCGCGTCGCGCTGGGCGAGCGGCTCTTTTTCGACCCGGTCCTCTCGCGGGACATGTCCGTCTCGTGTGGCACGTGCCACCTCCCGGAGCGCGCCTTCAGCGACGGGCTCGGAAGGAGTCTCGGCGTCGAGGGCCGCGTCGGGCTCCGAAACGCGCCGACGCTCCTCAACGTGGCGTACCGAACCTCGCTGTTCTGGGACGGCGGCGCGCTCTTCCTCGAGAGCCAAGCGCTCGTGCCGCTGGAGGACCACCGCGAGATGGACCTGCCGGTCGAGGGCGCGCTCGACCGACTCCGCCAGCACCCCGAGTACCCGGTGCTCTTCGCTGAGGCCTTCGGCGGCGAGGGCCCGAGCGTCCGCACGCTGACCTACGCGCTCGCGGCCTACCAGCGGACGCTCGTCTCGGCGCCGACGGCCTTCGACCGCTACCGCGCCGGCGACGACGGGGCGCTCGACGCCGAGGCCCGCGCCGGCCTCGCGCTCTTCCAGACCCACTGCCAGAGCTGCCACGCCGGCCCGCTCCTCACGTCCGAGGGCTTCGAGAACAACGGCGCCGCCGTGACCGACGAGGACCCGGGCCGCGAGCGGATCACGTTCTCCGCCGCCGACCGCGGCACGTTCCGCGTGCCGTCGCTCCGGGCCGTCGCCCGGACGGCGCCCTACTTCCACGACGGCCGGTTTCAGACGCTGGAGGCCGTCGTGGCCCACTACGACCGCGGCGGCGACGCCACGCCGGGCCAGAGCCCGCGCGTCCGACCGCTCCGCCTCGCCGAGGCCGACCGCGACGCGCTCGTCGCCTTTCTCCGCACGCTCGACGACGCCGCCGCGCCGGTCGACCGCCCGGCCAACTGATCGAACCGAACCGATGAGACGACTCCTCCTCTTTTCCTGGCTGGCCCTGCTCGCCGGGTGCGTCCCGGACGGCCTGACCGACTTCGACTTCCAAGACCTCCAGCCGCCCCCGCCGCCCGACGAGCTGACCGGCGACGCGCTCGTCGGCACCGCCAGCGACGGCGGGCTGACGGTCGCGCTGACCGCCGCGCGCGGCGGCCCGCACCTCGGCTACGTCCGCCTCGGGCTGACGGTGGAGGACGGCGGCACGGCCGTGACCACGGCCGACGTCTCGCTCCGCGCCGTCGCCGAGGCCGGCCCGGCCGCCGGCGTGGCGCTGCCGGTCGAGGCTCCCGACGCAGCCGACGGCGACGGCGTCTTCCGCGGCGCCGCGTTCCTGCTGGCGCCCGACACCCCCGTAGGGGACGGCGAAGCCACGACGGCGCGGCGCTTCACGATCTCCGCGACGGTCCAGGCCCATGCGAAAACGGCCGAGGTGGCGTTCCCCGTCGAGGCCCGCGACGACCTCTGGATGCAGCCGGCGGGCGACCTCTTGGTGTCGTGGGTCGCCCCGCTGCGGCCGGTCGTCGGGGTGAACCGCTTCGAGGTGCCGTCCACCGCTGGACGGGGAGCGCGTTCGAGCCCGTCGACGGCGCCGACGCCGACCTCTACCCCTACATGGACATGGGCGGCGGCGACGGCCACTCGACGCCGTACGGCGACGTCGCAGCGCTCGGCGGCGGCCGCTACGCCTGGGACGTCGACTTCATCATGTCGGGCGGCTGGGAGATGACGGTCTTCGTGACCCCGGCCGGCGCGAGCGAGGCGGTGGCCGAGTTCGTCGGCTACACGGTCTACGAACCGGAGGTGGAGGCATGAACTGGCAAATGGGAACTGGGAACTGGGAATTGGGCAGACGCTTCGCCGGCGCCGTGCTCTTCGTGCTGGCGGCGTCCGCCAGCGCGCAGACGGGCGAGGTCGCCGGCCGCGTGCTCGACGCCGAGACCGAGGCGGGCGTGGTCGGCGCGACGGTCCGCGTCGACGGGACCGGCCGCGGCGTGGCCGCCGACGCCGACGGGCACTTCCGGATCGCGCTCCAGGGCGGCGACCACTGGCTCCTCGTGACGGCCGTCGGCTACGCGCCGGCCCGCGTCCACGCCCACGACGGGCACCACCTGACGGTCCGCCTCGAGCCCTCCGCGACGGCGTTCGACGCCGTGACCGTCGAGGGCGAGCGGGCCGTCGCGGGCGCGCCCTCCGCCCCGAGCAAGACGCCGGCCACGACCGAGGACCTCCTCGCGCGGCTCCCGGGCGTCCGGACGATCCAGCGGGCCAACTTCGCCGCCGAGCCGGTCGTCCGCGGCTACCAGGGCGGGCAGGTCTCGCTCACGATCGACGGGATGCCGGTCTACGGCGCGTGCGTCGACAAGATGGACCCGGCGTCGAGCTACGTCGAGCCTGAGAACCTCGCGGCGGTCGAGGTCTCGAAGGGGGCGGGCGACCTGTCGCGGGGTTCCCAGATCGGCGGGGCCGTCGACCTCGTCACGGAGCGCCCGCTCTTCGGCGTCGCGTTCGCGGCCGAGGGCGAGGCCGGCGTCGAGTCGAACGGGCTGGCGCGGCGCGTGCGCGGCTCGGCCAACTGGAGCTCCGGCCCCCTCGCGGCGAGGGTGAGCGGGTCGTACCGCGGCTCCGGCGACTACGCCCCCGGCGGCGGCGAGACGATCGAGACCTCAGGCTACGAAAAGCGCAACCTGGCCGCCGCCGCGACGCTCCGCCTCGCCGAGGGCCACGCGCTGACCGCCCAGGTCCTCACCGACGACGCCTGGCTCATCGGCTACCCGGCGCTCTTGATGGACGCCGTCCTCGCGCAGGCGCGGATCGGGAGCCTGGAATACGAGGGCCGCGGGCTCGGCCTCGACCGGATCGACCTGAAGGCGTACCGCAACCGCGTCGACCACTATATGGACGACCGGGAGCGCAACGTGCTCGCCCGCGAGGTGATGCGCGGGATGTACATGCCCATGGGCGGGTATTCCGACGTCATCGGCGGGCGCGCCGAGGCGGGCACAACGGTCGCCGGCACCGGGCTGTCGCTCGCCGCCGACCTCCACCGGCTTCGCCAGTTCGGCGACATGACGATGTACAGCCTCTACCCCGGCATCCGCGACATGGTCTTGCTGAACGTCGGCGACGTGGAGGCCGTCAACGGGTCGATCACGCTGGAGGCCCGGCGGTCGGTGACGCACCGGCTGGCGCTGGCCGGGTCGGTCCGCCTCGACGCCACGGCGCGCGACGTCGGCCGCGAGGAGATGCGCCAGCTCTTCCGCCGCCGGACGGGCTCCGACGAGGTCGCCCGCGAGCTCGTGATCCCGAGCGCGAGCGCGACGGCCCTGTTCGCGGTCTCGCCGCGCACGCAGCTCCACCTCACCGTCGCCGACGCCGGCCGCCTCCCGACCGTCGTCGAGCAGTACGGCCACTACGTCTACAACTACGTCGACGGCTACTTCTACACCGGCGACCCGGACCTGCGGCCCGAGCGGAGTCGCCAGGTCGAGGTCGGCGTCGCGCACGCCGGCGCCCTATTCGCCGTCGAGGCCGCCGCCTACGCCCACCGGCTCAGCGACGTCGTCGTAGGGCTGGCCGACCACAGCGTCGTGGGCGGTCTGGCCGGCTCGACGTACCGGTTCCGGCTCTACGACAACGGCGGCGAGGGGTGGATGGCCGGCGGCGAGGTCAGCGCCCTGGCCCGCCTCGGCGGTGGGGTCGAGGCCGTCGGCAGCGTGTCGGCGGCGTTCGGGCACAACACGACGTTCGACGAGCCGCTCCCCATGATCCCGCCGGTCGGCGGCGTAGCGGCGCTGCGGTACGACCGCGGCGGCCTGTTCGCCGAGGCCGAGACGCGGTGGGCACTCGCCCAGGACCGCGTGGCCCGCTTTACCTACGCCGAGCGGCCCACGGACGGGTTTGCCGTGGTCGCCCTCCGCGGCGGCTGGCGGCCCGGCGGCGCGCTCTCGGGCCTCCGCCTCCAGGCGGGCATCGAGAACCTGTTCGACACGTTCTACCAGGAGCACCTCGCCATCTCCGACCTCGCCGCGCGCGGCCGGAGCGTCTACGCCACCGTCGGCTTCGACCTATGACCCGATCTATCGCCCTCCTGCTCGCGCTCGTCGCCGGCCCCGCGCTCGCCCAGCACGACCACGCCCAACACCCGCCCGAGGCGGGCGACCCGCACGCCGTCGCCGAGGCGTTCGTCGTCACCGGCCTCCGCGTCGACGAGACCGACCCGCCGGCCGGCAGCGGCGTCGGACGCGCCGGCCTCCGGTTCTCGGACGGCGGCTACGTGTCGGTCGTCCATGGCAAGCCCTACACGCGGGGGCGCCAGGTGTGGGGCGGGCTCGTCGGCTACGACGCGGTCTGGGCGGCCGGCGCGCACCGGGCGACCGAGCTCGCGACGACGGTCCCGCTCCTCGTCGGCGGCACGCGCGTCGAGCCCGGCGTCTACGCCCTGTTCGTCACGCCTCGCGCCGATCGGTGGACGCTCCACGTCAACCGCGTCGCGGGCCAGCACCTCACTGACGAGTACGACGCCGGGGCCGACCTCGCCACCGCCGACGCCGTGCCGACGACGCCCAGCGCGCCGGTCGAAGGCCTGACGTGGAGCTTCGCCGACGACGGCTCGTCGCTCACCCTCGCCTGGGCCGACCGCGCCGCCTCGTTCCCCCTTTCCCGCGCTCACGAATGACCCGCACGCTCCTTCTCGCGGTCGCCTGCACGCTCGCCGCCTGCGGCGGCCGGCCCGAGCACCTCGAGCCCGAGGACGACCTCGCCGGCCTCGACGCCGCGCTCGTCGACCAGGACTCGGCCGCGTTCACGTTCCCCGACGACCTCGCCGGGCGGCCCGCCTACGTCACGGCCGTCTACACGAACTGCCCCGACGTCTGCCCGATGACGATGGCGCAGACGCAGAAAGTGCGCGAGGCCCTCGGCCCCGACGCCGGCCGCGTCCAGTTCGTGGCCCTCTCGTTCGACCCCGCCCGCGACACGCCGTCGGCACTCCGACGCTACGCCGCGTCGTGGGAGCTCGGCCCCGGCTGGCGGCTCGGCACGGGCGACTCGACGACGGTCGTCGGGCTCATGGACCGCCTCGGGATCCGGGTCGAGGAGTCGCGCCGGGACACGTTCGCCGACGGGCGCGTCTACTACGCCCTCAGCCACACCGACAAGGCCCTCCTGCTCGACGCCGAGGGCCGCGTCGTCGAGACCTACGGCGGGAGCGCGGCCCCGCCCGAGATGGTCGCCGAAGACGTCCGCGCCCTTCTCTAGCTCCTCTCCCCATGCGCTCGCTCGCCCTCCTCTCTTTCCTCGCCCTGACGCTCTCCGCCTGCGGCGGCGGCGACGCCGAGCCCGACTCGGTCGTCGACACCTCGACCGGCGACGACGACGCCGTCGTGTCCGCCAACTTCTTCGGGCTCGACAACGCCTACGCCCGCGCCGCGCCGGCCGGCGGGACCTCCGCGGTCTACCTCGACCTGGTCAACGACACAGCCGACGACGTCACGCTCCTCGCGGCCTCGACCGACGCGGCCGGCGTCGTCGAGATCCACCGGACCGAGCCTGGCGCCGACGGCCTCGGTGACGCCGACGGCTATGTCGG
>JAAXJP010000542.1:3029-8790 GCA_012269805.1 Rubrivirga sp. | reverse complement strand
CACCGCGCCGACGTCGCTCCGAGAGGAGGCCTGGGCCCGCCTCGCCGAGGCGGTGCGGACCGGCGCGCTCGCCGACGTCGAGAAGACCGTGATCGGCCTCGGCGACGTGCCCGAGTGGAGCGAGCGGATCGTCGCGGGCGACACCGTGGGCCGCGTCATCGTCGACGTGGCCCGCTAGTGGCGACCGTCTCGCTCTGGCAGCGCCCCTCTCGCGTCGAGGCCGACGTCGCGATCGTCGGCGGCGGCGTCATCGGCACGGCGACGGCGTGGGCGCTCCGGCGGCTCGCCCCGGACCTCCGCGTCGTGATCTTGGAGGCCGAGCGGCTCGCCCACGGCGCCAGCGGCCGGAACGCGGGGTTTTTGCTGCTCGGCACCGCGTCCGACTACGCCTCGGCCGTCGATCGGTACGGCCGCGACGCTGCGCGGCGGCTCTGGGCGTTCACGGCCGAGGCCTTCCGCCTCGCCGCCGAGGTGGGGGAGGCCGAAGACGTAGGGTTCGCGCACACGGGATCTGTACTTGCAGCCTCGATCGACGCAGAATCCGAGCGCCTCCGCCGGTCCCACGCGCTGCTGGCCGAGGACGGCGTCCAGACGGCGTTTCTCGAGGGCGACGAGGCGGACCGCCAGATCGGCGGGACGGGCTTCCGCAGCGCGCTCGTGGTTCCAGAGGGCGGGGCCCTCGACCCGGCCCGCCTCGTGCGCGCGCTGGCTCGGCTCAGCGACGCGGAGGTTCTCGCGACCTGGCGGGGCACGTACGTCGAGACGGACGGGGACCGGGTCCGCCTCGGCGCCGAGGGCGGGGGGGAGGCCGTCGCCGACCGTGTCCTCATCGCCACGAACGCGTATCTGCCGCAGCTTCTCCCAGCGCTGGCGGACGTCGTCCGGCCCGTCCGCGCGCAGATGCTGGCGACGGCGCCCGCGCCGCCGACGCTCGCCGCCCCCGTCTACTCGCACGAGGGCTACTTCTACGTCCGCCAGCGGGCCGACGGCCGGGTCCTGCTCGGCGGCGCCCGCCACCTCCACCGCGACGCCGAGGTGGGCTACGCCGACGCGACGACCGACGCGCTGCAAGCCAGCCTCGCCGGCTACCTCGCCGCGCACTTCCCGTCGTTGGCCGACGTCCCCGTCGAGCGACGCTGGTCGGGCACGATGGGGTTCAGCCCGGACGGCCTGCCCGTCCTGGGCGCGGTCCCGGACGTCCCCGGCGCCCGGTTCGCGGCCGGCTTCACGGGCCACGGGATGGGCTACGCCCTCCGCTTTGGGGTCCTCGCCGCCCGGGCGATCCTCGGGGAATCCGACGACGCCCTCGATCTGTTCCATGCGGCCGGTTGATGAGCGGATGAAGCCCGGCCGGGCTAGACTGCCGCGCGCCGATCCGCGTTCTCCCCCCCGACACCGATTCCCACCCCCATGGACCTCTCTTATCGCACCCCGGTCGCCGCGCTCGGCGACGACGCGCGGGCCGCGTTCCTCACGCGGACCTACGCGCACCTTCTCGGCGCCATCCTCCTGTTCGCGCTGATCGAGGTGTTCTTCTTTACCTCCGGTCTCGCCGTCCCGATGGCCGAGGCGATGCTCGGCGTCAACTGGCTCCTCGTGCTCGGCGGGTTCATGATCGTGGGCTGGTTCGCCAGCTCCGCGGCCGCGCGCGCCGAGTCGAAGGCCGCGCAGTACGGCGCGCTCGGCGCGTTCGTCCTCGCCGAGGCCGTCATCTTCGTCCCGCTCCTCGTGATCGCGGAGTACTCGGTCGGCGGCGGCGTGATCGCGAGCGCGGCGTGGGTCACGCTCCTCGGCTTCTCGGCGCTCACGGCCGTCGTGTTCTTTACCGGCAAGGACTTCTCGTTCCTCGGCGGCATCCTGAAGTGGGCGTTCATCCTCGCCCTCGTCGCCATCGTGGCCGGCGTGCTGTTCGGGTTCAACCTGGGCACGTGGTTCTCGGTCGCCATGATCGGCCTGGCCGGCGCGGCGATCCTCTACGACACGTCGAAGGTGCTCCACCACTACCCCGAGGACCGCTACGTCTCGGCGTCGCTGGAGCTGTTCGCGTCGGTCGCGCTGATGTTCTGGTACGTGCTGCGCCTCTTCATGAGCCGCGAGTAACCCGGCCTCGGTCGCCTCGTGGCGCCCCGCTCGGCGACGGTCGAGCGGGGCGCGTTGCGTTCAGGGGAGCCCCTGGCGGGCGGCCGCGTTCACTCCCCATGACCCGCCTCCGCTCCGTCCTCATCTCGTCCGCGTCGCTGGCGGCCGGCGCCGCCCTCGGCGTGTGGCTGTGGAAGCGGTGGGGCTACCCCGTCCGCGCCGTCGAGCGCGAGGTGCCGAAGGCGCCGGACCCGCCGCCAACGGCGGCCCCGCGTGGCGACCGGGAGCTCCAGCCCGAGGAGACCGGCGTCGGCCCCCGGTTCCACCGGCGCTACGAGGTCGACGTCGAGCAGACCACGAAGACGCCGGAGGACCTCGTCGCGTGCATCGGCGCGGACATCCAGCGCTACGTGCCGGACGAGATCGCCACGTTCGAGAAGTCGAAGGGGGCGGAGGGTGGGCTCGCCGTCGGCGACGAGTACGACATCAAGATCCGGTCGCCGTGGGACGGGCCGGTTCGCGTGGTCGAGGTTGGGCCGCGGCGGTTCACGCTCGCCACGCTCGACGGCCACATGGAGGCCGGCCAGATCCGGTTCGAGGCCGCCGATCACCCGACCGAGGCGGGCGCCCTCCGCTTCTCGATCGAGTCGTGGGCCCGGAGCCGCGACGGCGCCGTCGACTTCGTCTACGACGAGCTCGGCCTCGCCAAAAAGGCCCAGCAGGCCATGTGGACGTTCTTCTGCGAGCGCGTCGCCGAGGACTGCGGCGGGCGGAAGGTGGAGGAGGTCCGCGTCCTCACCGAGCGCGAGGAGACCGACGAGGACGCCGGGGGGGGCGATGGCTGACGACCCGTTCTGGCACCGCGCCGTCCCCCGCCGCCCCGACTGGCGGCGCTACCACGACCGCCTCGACGCGGTCCGCGAGGCGCGCTACAACTTCGAGCTGAGCGAGGACCACGAGTTCTCGGAGGCCGACGGCTGGCGGCTCGACCACCACCTGTCAGACCTCCCGCCCGAGCCGACCGGCCCGCCGATCCCCCCCGACGACGCCCGGGCGTCGTTCGCCGTCGCCTGCGACCTCGTCCGCCACTACGCCTTCCCGGACCCCACGCTCATCACGGGCATCTTCTCGCCCGACGACCCACTCCCGGGCCGTCCGATGCTCCTCCGAGCCAAGTTCCTCGGGTTCACGTTCTGGTTCGGCGTCCGCGTCGGCAGCGAGACGGACGAGGTGCGGGAGACGGACGACGGGCTGGTCCACGCCTACGGGTTCGACTACGCGACGCTGGAGGGCCACTTCGAGATGGGCCAGATCACGTTCGAGGTCCGCAAGACCGAGCGGACCGGCGCCGTGGAGTTCCACATCGACGCGTTCTCGAAGCCCGACCGGATCCGCAACCCGTTCTACCGCATCGGCTTCAAGCTGTTCGGCCGGCGCCTCCAGCTCAAGTTCGCGCGGACGGCGCAGGAGCGGATGCAGCGGTTCGTGAAGGAGGAACTCGAGGCTCGTGCGAAGGGACGCCCGGCGACGCCGCGCGAGACGGTCGAGCCCGCCCGTCCCGATGCCGAGGCGGCCGAGCAGATGGCGGAGACGCTGGGCGAGGAGCGGTAACGCGCGCAACCTGGGCACCGCGCCACGTAGACTGCGGCCCCTTTCCCCGATGCCCGCCATGCGTCTCGCCCCGCTCGCGCTCGCCGCGCTCCTCGCCCTGCCCGTCGCCGCCCAGAACGCGCCCGAGGCGGCCGTCCAGGCCACGATCACCCAACTCTTCGACGGGATGCGGGCCAAAGACACGACGGCCATCCGTGCCACGATGCACCCCGAGGCCCGCCTCATGACGACCGTCAACCGCGACGGCCAGCGGGCCGTCCAGGAGTCGCCGATCAGCCAGTTCCTGGCTTCCGTCGCCGGCGCCCCGGTCGAGCTCGACGAGCAGATCCCCGACGACTACCCGGTCATGGTCGACGACGGCCTCGCGGTCGCGTGGGTGCCCTACGAGTTCTACGCTGGCGGCCAGTTCAGCCACTGCGGCACCAACGCGTTCCTCCTCGCGCTCGGCGAGAGCGGCTGGCAGGTCGTCCAGATCATGGACACCCGGCGCCGCGAGTGCGACACAGAGTAGGAGGAGGGACGCGTGAACCCTTCGCCGGCTCACACGTCCACAGGGCCCCACGTCCCCGCGCCCGCCCCATGCTCGACCGCCCCGCCACCTACGACACGCCGCCGGCCGACCTCGACCTCCGCCAGCACAACTTCTCCGCCGGGCCAGGGTCGCTCCCGACCGACGTGCTGGAGGAGGTCCGCGACGAGCTCCCCGTGTTCTCCGGCCTCGGCGCCTCGATCGCCGAGGTCAGCCATCGCTCGGGGGCCTACACCGAGATCCACGAGCGAGCCAAGTCCCGGCTCGCGTCGCTCCTCGGGCTCGGCGACGAGTGGCACGTCCTGTTCCTCCAGGGCGGCGCTTCGATGCAGTTCCACCAGGTCCCGCTGAACCTGCTGCCGGTGGGGGGGACGGTCAGCTACCTCGACACGGGCGCGTGGAGCGCGAAGGCGATCAAGGAGGCCGAGATCGTCGCGCGTGATCGCGACGGGACGGTCCAGGTGGCGGCCAGTAGCCGCGACGCGGACTACACGTACATCCCCCGCCCCTCGGAGTGGACCGTCGGCCCGGACGCGGCCTACCTCCACTTCACGAGCAACAACACGATCTACGGGACGCAATTCCACGAGACGCCGATCTGCGACGCGCCGCTCGTGTGCGACATGTCGTCGGACTTCCTGAGCCGGCCGATCGACGTCGACCGGTACGGGCTGATCTACGCCGGCGCGCAGAAGAACATCGGCCCGGCCGGCGTGACCGCCGTCCTCGTCCGCGACGACATGCTCCAGTCGCGGGCCCAGGGCCTCCCGACGATGCTCGACTACGGGACCCACGCGGCGAAGCTGTTCAACACGCCGCCCGTGTTCGCGATCTACATCGTCGACAAGGTGCTCGGGTGGATCGAGCGCCACGGCGGTCTGCCGGGGATGGTGGACCGGAACGAGGCCAAGGTGAGCCGGCTCTACGGCGCCCTCGACGCCAGCGACTTCTACCGCCCGACGGTCCGCGAGGACAGCCGGTCGCACATGAACGTCACGTTCCGCCTGCCCGACGAGGACCTCGAGGCGCGATTCCTGGAGGACGCGGCCCGCGAAGGCCTCCTGGCCCTGAAGGGGCACCGGTCCGTCGGCGGCATCCGGGCGTCGATCTACAACGCCGTCGAGCCGCGCTCCGTCGAGCTGCTGGTCGAGTTCATGCGGCGCTTCGAGGCGGCGTACGGCTAAGGGGCGCAGGCGGCCTTGCTGTTGAACCGCCTCCGCTGTAAGGTGGGGTCTCCCTGGCCCCGTCATGCTCCTGGTCTTCGTCCTCGGCGCCTTCGCCCTCGGGCTCGCTGCGACTGCGGCGACGGCCTCGCTCCGCCGCACGCGGCGGCGGCGGGCCGCGTTCGACGCGATGGCCGACCGCCTCGCGCGGACGTACGACGTCTCGTCATACGGGGGGGGCGTCTCGCCGCTCGTGTCGCCGCCCGGCCCACCCGGTGACGTGGCGATCGACACGTCCGGCCTGCACCTCCGCCTCGGGGACGCCGCGGCGGGGCTCCGGTTGGTGGCGTGGGGGGGGGGACCGCGGGGGATGGCGGGG
>JAAXJP010000542.1:0-3019 GCA_012269805.1 Rubrivirga sp. | reverse complement strand
CCAGAGCGTGATGCCGGTAGCGAGCGGACGGAGCGCCGTCCGTGTAAGCCGGGTGGGGTCGGTCCTGGTGCCGGCGGTGCTCGGACGCCGGATCTGGGACGCCGCCGGGCGTGAGGGTGCGGCCAAGGCGGAACGGCCACGCGCCGCCCGCGTGTAGCTCCGCCCCACCGCCGGTCCGGCCCGTGCCATGGAGCCGTCACCGGCGGGGCCTAGCTTGCCCGGCTCCCCGGACCAGACCCCCTTATGAAGCGCCTCGTCGTCGTCGAGTCCCCTACGAAGGCCCGCACGATCCGCAAGTTCCTGCCCGCCGGCTACCAGGTCGAGGCCTCGATGGGCCACGTCCGGGACCTCCCGTCGTCGGCCTCTGAGATTCCGAAGGCCGTCAAAAAGGAGAAGTGGGCCCGCCTCGGCGTCAACGTGGAGGAGGGCTTCGAGCCGCTCTACGTCGTCCCGGCGGACAAGAAGAAGGTCGTCAAGCAGCTCAAGGACGCTCTCAAGGACGCCGACGAGCTCTTCCTCGCGACGGACGAGGACCGCGAGGGCGAGTCGATCGGGTGGCACCTCCTCGAGGTGCTCAAGCCGAAGGTGCCCGTCCGCCGGATGGTGTTCCACGAGATCACGAGGGAGGCCATCCTCAAGGCGCTCGACCAGACGCGCGAGCTCGACACCCGCCTCGTCGACGCCCAGGAGGCCCGGCGCGTGCTCGACCGGCTCGTCGGCTACTCCGTGTCGCCCGTCCTGTGGAAGAAGATCGCCCCGAAGCTCTCGGCCGGCCGCGTCCAGTCGGTCGCGGTTCGCGTTCTGGTAGAGCGCGAGTGGGAGCGGCTCGACTTCGTGTCGGCCAGCTACTTCGACCTCGCCGCGACGCTCGAGCAGGACGCCGTCCCGTTCGAGGCGAAGATGACGCACCTCGGCGACCAGCGGCTCGCGACGGGCAAGGACTTCGACGAGAAGACCGGCACGTTGAAAGACAAGAGCGACGCGCTCGTGCTGGGGGAGGAGCAGGCCACGGGGCTGGCGTCTCGCCTCAAGGACGCGAGCTGGCGCATCGCCGAGGTCGAGCAGAAGCAGGCCCGCCGCTCGCCCGCCGCGCCGTTCATCACGTCCACGCTCCAGCAGGAGGCCAACCGGAAGCTCGGCATGAGCGCCCGGCGGACGATGCAGACGGCCCAGAAGCTCTACGAGCAGGGCCACATCACCTACATGCGGACCGACTCGCCGATCCTCTCGACCGAGGCGGTCGTGGCGGCCCGCGGCGCCGTCGAGGCCCGCTACGGGAAGGAGTACCTCTCGCCGAAGCCGCGCCAGTACTCGGGCAAGGTCCGCAACGCGCAGGAGGCGCACGAGGCCATCCGCCCGGCCGGCACCGCCATGAAGACGCGCGACGAGCTCCGGCTCTCGGGCGACGAGGGCAAGCTCTACGATCTTATCTGGAAGCGGACCGTCGCCAGCCAGATGGCGCAGGCCCGGCTCCTCCGCACCCGCGCTACGATCCTCGCCGCCGAGGGGACCGACGACGAATCGACCTTCCGGGCGACCGGCCAGGTCATCGAGTTCCCGGGCTTCTTCCGGGCGTACGTCGAGGGCAAGGACGACCCGACGGCCGCGCTCGACGACCGCGACAGCCCGCTCCCGCCGCTCGCCGAGGGCGACACGCCCGGCTGCAAGCAGGTCGACGCCGTCGGCCACGAGACGAAGCCGCCGTCGCGCTACACCGACGCCTCGCTCGTCCAGGCCCTCGAGAAGGCCGGCGTCGGGCGGCCGTCGACCTACGCCTCGATCATCGACACGGTCGTCCGCCGCGGCTACGTCATCCGGAACGGCAACCAGCTCGTCCCCACGTTCACGGGGATGGCGACGACGAACCTCCTGGCGAAAAACTTCGACCGCCTCGTCGACACCGACTTTACGGCGCGGATGGAGGAGGAGCTCGACGAGATCGCCGACGGGACCGAGGAGCGCCGGCCGTACCTCGAGCGGTTCTACTCCGGCCCCCAGGGCCTCGAGAAGAAGGTCGAGGAGGGCGTCGAGACCATCGACCCGCGCGAGATCTCGACCATGCGCCACGTCAAGTGGGGCGACTTCGAGGTCCGCGTCGGCCGCTACGGGCCGTACGCCGCGGCGCCCGACGGCTCGACGGCGTCGCTCCCGCCTGAGCAGGCGCCCGCCGACCTCACCGAGGCCGACATCGCCGCGCTCATCGACGCCAACGACGACGAGCGCCCGCTCGGCATCCACCCGGAGGCCGAGATGCCGGTCCTCCTCAAGTCCGGCCCCTACGGCCCCTACGTCCAGCTGGGCGACGACGAGGAAAAGAAGCCGAAGCGGACCTCGCTGCCCAAGGGCACGAAGCCCGAAGACGTCGACCTCGACCTCGCGGTTCAACTCCTCAACCTCCCGCGGACGCTCGGCGAGCACCCCGAGACCGGCAACCCGATCAAGGCCAACATCGGCCGGTACGGCCCCTACGTCCAGCACGAGCGGACCTTCGCCAGCCTCAAGCCGGCCGAGGGCGACAACGTGCTGACGGTCGAGCTCGACCGGGCGCTGGAGCTGATCGCGCAGAAGCGCAAAAAGTCGGCCCCGCTGCGGACGCTCGGCGCGCACCCCCAGTCCGGCAAGCCGATCGACGTGTTCGAGGGCCGCTACGGGCCGTACGTCAAGCACGAGAAGACGAACGCGACGATCCCCAAAGACATGGACAAGGACGAGATCACGCTCGAGCAGGCCGTCGAGCTCGTCGACGCGAAGGCCGCCAAGAAGGGGACGAAGCGGAAGAGCCGCAAGAAGAAGGCGTCCTGACCCGGCTCCGCCCGCCTCGACCCCGAGGCGGGCCTACTCGACCTCGGGGACCGGCTCGTCGGGGTCGTCGGGGCGTCCCTGCGTCCGCCAGCGGGCCTCGCGGGAGGCGCGGTGGGCCTCGCCGACCGTCTCCAGCATGGCGACGTAGCTCCCGTAACGCTCCGGCGTGATCGCGTCGGCGTCAACGGCGGCCTGGACGGCGCAGCCGGGTTCGTGC
>JAAXJP010000361.1 GCA_012269805.1 Rubrivirga sp. | reverse complement strand
CTCCCCCGCCGATGCCCCGCCTCCTCCTCCTTGCCCTCGCCGCCGCGCTCGCCGCGCCGGCCCACGCCCAGTGGACGAACCGCTACCCGGCCGTCCCGATCTACTCGCACCACGTCTACCTCGAGGGCTACGAGTTGCCCACCTCGGCGGCCGGCCCGACCGACCCGGCGCCGTCTCCCGACGGGCGGAGCGTGGCCGTCGCCGCCCGCGGCTGGCTGTGGCTCGTCGACCTCGACACGCGGCGTGCCCGGCGCGTCACGTCCGGCCCCGCCGTCGACGCGCGGCCGGCGTGGTCGCCCGACGGCCGGCGGCTCGCGTTCGTCCGCGACCGGAGCGACGAGACGGAGATCGTCGTGCTCGACCTCGACACGGGGGCGGAGCGCGTCGTCGCGTCGGCGCCCGGGCTCGAGCTGGACCCGGCGTTCACGACGGACGGCCGGGGCCTCCTGTATTCGGCCGCGCACGACAACGGGATCGGGCTCCGGCGGCTCGACCTGGAAACGGGCGCTGTCGAGGTCGTCTCCGACGCGCTCGGCCTCGCGCTCGCGGCCCGGCCGCACCCCGACGGCGAGCACGTGCTGTACCTCGCGAAGCGCGGGGCCGACGAGGTCCGCCTCCGGAGCCTCGCAACGGGCGCCGAGCGGGCGCTCCACTCGGGCCGGATCCTCTCGCAGACGCGCCCGGCGCTCGCGCCCGACGGCCGGACCGTCGCCCTCCCCCTCCCGCTCGACGACGGCTGGGAGCTCGTCCTGATGGACGTCGACGACCCGGTCCCGGCGGTCCGCCTCACAGCCGGCGCCGCGCCGCCCCTCGCGCCCGCCTTCAGCGCCGACGGCCAGCACATCTATTTCTCCCAGCCCGGCGCCGACGAGCGGTTCCGCCTGATGCGGATCCCGGCTGAGGGTGGCGAGCCCGAAAGAGTCGCCGTCGAGGCATGGGACTGGGGTACCGAGGTGGGCACGGTCACGGTCCGGACCACGATCGGCGGAGCGCCCGCGCCGGCCCGCCTCGCCCTCGCCACGGCCGATGGGCACCCACTCTTCCCGGACGGGCAGGCGTGGTTCGACGGGCAGAACGGCGTCGTCTACACCGTCTCGCCCGGGGAGCTCACGGTCCGGGCGCCGGCCGGTGGCGTCCGCGTCGCGGCCGTGCAGGGGCTCACGACGCCGCTCGTGACCGCCGAAGCGACGGTGCCCGCGGGCGGCGACGTGGCCGTCGCCCTCGCCCTCGAGCCGGTCTGGGACGCCGACGGGTGGCTCGCGGCCGACCACCACTTCCACCTCAACTACGGCGGCCCCTACGCCCTCGACCCCGCCGACCTCGACCCCCTCCTCGCCGCCGAGGCCCTCGACGTGGCGACGCCGCTCGTGGCCAACCTCCACAACCGCTACGTCGACGACGAGCTCTGGGGCGCGGACCGGACCGACGCGTTCCCGGTCCGGGAGTTCGGGCAGGAGGTCCGGTCCCACTTTTTCGGCCACGTCGGGCTCGTCGGGATCGACTCGCTGTTCCACCCGTGGATCTGGGGGCCCGGCTACGAGGTGTTCGGCGACGACGACCGCGAGAACGCCACGGCGACGGCGTGGGCGCGGCGGCAGGGCGGCATCTCGACCTACGTCCACCCCGTCGGCGTGCGCGACCCGTTCGCCGAGGGCGCCGGCCGGTCCGTCCCGGTCGAGCTCGTCGCCGACGGCGCGCTCGGCGAGCTCGACGCCCTCGAGGTCGTGTGCCTATGGACCGACGACGTCGGGACGGCCGAGCTGTGGTACCGCCTCCTCAACCTCGGCCACGCCGTGATCCCGATGGCCGGGAGCGACGTGATGAGCAACTTCTACCGGACGATGGCGCCCGGCACGACGCGCCTGTACGTCGCCGTCGGCGAGGACGCCTCGTACGCCGACTACCTCGACAATCTTAAAGCGGGCCGAAGCGTCGTGACGACTGGCCCCTTCCTCGACGTCCGGATCGGCGGAGCGGGGCCGGGGGGTGTGATCGAGGGCGGCCGAACGGAGTGGACGGCCGAGTTGGCGTCGGCGGGGCCGGTCGACCGCGTCGAGGTGGTGGTCAACGGCGCGATCGTCGAGACGCTCCCCGGGCTGGCGGAGGCCGGCCGCCGGTCGCTGCGCGGCGCGGTCGACCTGCCCGACGGCGGGTGGGTCGCGGTCCGCGCCGTCGGCGAC
>JAAXJP010000486.1:2399-8849 GCA_012269805.1 Rubrivirga sp. | reverse complement strand
GCGTCAGGCGCGTGGGGACGGCCGTGTAGATCCGGCGGTCGCCCGAGAACTGCTCGACCCACGAGTACGCCACGGCGTTCGTCTGGTCGAACACGTTGAGGACCTCGACCGTCGCCAGCAGCTCGAGCGGGCCACCGGCCAGGCTCGCCAGCTGAAGCCGCTTCGTCGCGCCGAGGTCGAACCGGAAGTAGCTCGGCAGGCGGATCACGTTGCGCTGGCCCTCATCGAAGACCGAGAGGGCGTCGAGCGAGCGCTCCGGGTCGCGGGCCGGCGGCGTCGTGGGAATGCCCGAGCCGTAGAGCGTCCGGATGTGGAGCGTCCACGAGTCGTCGCCGGGGACGTAGTCCTGGACGAAGAGCGAGAGGTTGTGGCGGCGGTCGGTCGGGCGCGGGATCCAGTCGCCGCCGCCGCGGGCCTCGAACCGCGCGAGCGCCTGCTCGTCAGTCGCCGCGGGCGTGTAGAACCGCTCCTTCGTGAAGAGGAGGCCGTACGTGATCCAGCTCTCGCGACCCGGCACCAGCTCGCCCCGGAGCTGGATGTCGGCGCCGGCGGCGTAGCCCTCGGAGTCGTTCTCGGCTGAGTACACGACGCGGACGTTGTTGACGTCGTACGAGATGAGGTCGTCGAACTTTTTGACGTAGGCCTCGGCGCGGAGCGCGAGCCGGCGGCTCGTAAAAAAGTGGTCGAGCCCGACGACGGCTTGCGTCGAGCGGGGACTCTTGATGTCGCCGTCGAGCGTGGTGAACGCCGACTCGCCGGGGTCCGGGTCACCGCGGAGCTCGCGGTAGGTCGGCGCCTGATGGTAGATGCCCGCGGCGGCCGTGATCGCCGTCTGGGGCGAGAGCCGGTAGACGGCCGAGAGGCGCGGCGAGAGCGTGAGCTCCTCGTTGTAGGCGAAGTAGTCGGCGCGGACGCCCGGCGTGAGCGTGAGCCGCCCGAGGCGGACGGCGTCCTCGACCCAGCCCGAGAGCTGCCACGAGGCGAACGTCGTGTCCGCGGCGACGGAGTCGGCCGTGATCGTCCGCTGCTCGCCACCCTCGACCTGGCCGGTGAACGTCGTTAGCTCGTTGATTCGGTCGTCGAAGCGGAGCGCGCGGGCCTGCCAGCCGGCCTCGACGCCGTGCCCGCCGAGGCGGCCGAAGTAGCGCCCCTGCGCCGTCCAGATCGTCTGCTGGATGTCGTTCTCGGCGACGTCGCGTTGGAGCGTCTGCCCTTCGAGGAGCCGGTCGAGGTCGGCCTGCGAGCCCTCGGGCCGCTGCTGGCGGCGGTAGAGCGAGGTCCGCGAGGTGACGTCGTACGTCTCGAACTCGTCCGTCGTGAACACCGAGACCCGGTGCTCGGCCCGGGCGCTCTCGCCGAGCGCGCTCGTCAGGAGGAGCCCGCCGAAGCCGATGTCGTAGCCGTCCTCCTCGATTCCCTCGAAGTCGCTGGCGACGGTCTGGACGAGGTTCGGGTAGATGCCGAACGTCGTCTCCTGCTGGCGCGGCGCGAGGCGGAACCGGTGGCGGGCGTAGAGCCCGAGCGCGCGGAGCGAGTGGGCGTCGGTGATGCGCCAGTCGGCCACGCCCTGGGCGTCGCGGAAGTCGGGGTCGTAGGCGCCCTCGAGCTCCTGCCCGGCGAAGAACCGCTGCGGGCGGGCGCTGCGGAGCGCGAACGCGAGGCCGGCCCGGTCGCCGAGGCCCGCGGCGGCCTGGAGGCCGGCGTCGAGCATCGAGGCGTAGGCCGTCCCGCCCGGGCGGCCCTCCGGCGCGGCGTAGGTCGCGTCGAGGACGGAGGCCAGCTTGCCCCCGTAGCGGACCGGGAATCCGCCAGCGAAGAGCGTCATCCGCGAGGTGAGGTCGCCGTTGATCAGCCCGAGCCCCTCCTGCTCGCCCTGGCTGATCCGGAGCGGCCGGTAGATCTCGAAGCCGTCGATAAAGAACTGGTTCTCGTCGTAGGACCCGCCGCGGACGGAGTACGAGTTCGAGAGCTCGTTCGACGACGTCACCCCGAGCTCCGTCTTGACGCCGCGGATCGCGTCGGCCATCGGCATCGGCATGTCGCGGACCACGCGGGGGTCGATCCGGCTGACCCCGGCCGCCTCGGGCTCGGCCTCGCCCTCGACCGCCACGTCGCCCAGCTCGCCGACGGCCTCCTCCAGCACGGCGTCGAGGCGGGTGGTCTCGCCGCGCGCGACGACGACGGTGTCGCGGAACGGCCGGTAGCCGACGAACGACACGCGGACGGGCCACCGGCCCTCGGGGATGCGGAACGCGTAGGTCCCGTCGGCGGCGGTGTTCGTGCCGAACGAGTTGCCCTCGATGAGGACGGTGGCGCCGGGGACGCCGTCGCCGGTGGCGGCGTCGGTCACGCGGCCGGCCAGCTCGCCCCACACCTGGGCCCGGGCGGGCACCGCGAGGACGAGGGCGACGAGGACCGCGAGGGGCCAGAACGAAACACGCATACCGCTAGGACTCGGTCGGGGGAGACGAAGGTCGAGTGCCGAAAACGGTATAGGCGGTCGCGCGGTCGTGGAGGGCGGCCAAGATATCTCGGCGCCGCGCCGGGATCAGCCCAGAGCGCGTGCCCTTCCCGTTAGTTTCGGGCCGTGGCTCGCTCGTTCCCCCTCCGCATCGCCCGCGCCGTCGCAGGGACGGTCCGCGACGCGGTCGCGCGGCGGACGGCCCCGCCCGTCGTGCTGGCCGTCCGCGGGGAGCGGCTGACGCGGCTGGCGCCGTCCGCCCTCGCCGACCTCCACGAGCGCGTGATCGACGCGGAGAAAGAACGGCTCCCCGGCGTCCTCGTCGTGGCCGGCGACCCCGGCGGCGGCGTGGCCGTCGTGGTGGCCGACGCGCGGTCGTCGGCCCGGGAGGTGCAGGTGTTCGGGGTGGAGGACCGCGAGGCCGTCGCGGCGGCGCTCACACGACACGGCTTCCGCCCTGAGTCGACGCGCGTCACGCTCCGCGACGGGGCCCCCGAGGCCGGCGGCGAGCCGGTCGCCGTGGCCCACCTCTCGGCGCCTGACGCTGAGACGCTCGCGCCCCTCGCGGCCGCCGTCGCTAGCCGCCTCGTCGTGGGCGGCGTCCTCGTCGCGAGCGCCCCTGACCCAGCCCGCCTCGCGGCCGTCGAGGCCGCCTTCGCCGGCGCCGACGTCCGGTACGTCCGTCGGGCACAGCTCCACGTCGTCCGAGAGGGCTGACCCGGTCCACCTCGGCGCCGCCCCGACCAGGCGACGCCGTCAGGCGTGGATCGGGAGTGGCCTTGGCCTCCCTCCGAAAGGCGCTACACTCCGACACACGTATCCACACACCATGCGCCCGCTCACGGCTGCCCTCCTCGCGCTCGCCGCCTCCGCGCCCTCCGCGCAAACCGGGCAGCCCTCGACCGCCCTGTTCGCCGACGCGCTCGGCCCGTCAGGCGCGTACGCGGTCGGGATCGAACAGGCCGTCTGGACGGCCGGCGCGTCCGAGCGTCAGCTCCGCCTCCGCCTCGGGGCGTCGTACTGGACGGAGACGGACTTCCTCGACGGTCCGACCGAGCGCGTGATCACGGGCCCGGCCGGGGCCGCGGCGCTGTTCTCGCTCGGCCGTCCGCTCGGCGTGCGGACGGCGTTCGAGTTCGGAGCCGGCGCGGTGTTCGTGCGACGGAGCGGCCCGCCGTACGGCTCCGTCGGGGAGAGCTTCGCGCTCCCCGCTTACGCCGAGGCCGCCCTGCGGGCCAGGCTCGGCGACCGCGTCGGGCTCCGCGCCGGAGTCTCCGTGGGCGGCGAGGAGTCGGAGCTGGCGGGCGACGGCGCGCGCCCCGTGGTTGGGGTCGGCGTCGGCCTCTAGCCTCGTCCGCCTCGGTGCCGAGGTGGGCCTACTCGCCGGCTGAGGTCAGGACCACGAAGTCGTTCTCGCCGACCCCGGCACTCTCCGGGCCGGTCTCGCGGCGCATCGACACGACCAACTGGCGCGCCTCGGGCTGGAGCCGGGCGAGGTGCTCCGGGATGCCGAGCCGGTCGTCGCTGTGGAAGCTCCCGTTGACGTGGACCACCAGGGCGCCGGGGTGCGCGTCGAGGGCCTCGGCGACTCGCCACGCCATCGTCGCGTCGCGGAGGTTCTGGGCAGCGAGCATGCCCTCGACCGTCGGGCCGGCGCCGTGCGGCATCCCGCCCATGAGGTCGGTGAACTTGGCCGCGAGGGCCTCCGACGGCGGCGCGACGGAGACGGGCAGCCACGGCTGTGCGGTCGCCACGCTGTCGAGGACGGCCAGCCCGCCGCGCCGCGACACGAGGCTCACGTAGCGGCCCGGCGCGTTCGACGCGACGACCGGCACGCCCCTGGCCTTCGCGAACTCGACCAGCGGCCGATAGTCGGCGTCGTAGTTGCCCCACGGCCGGCCAGCGGCCAGCCAGTCGCGCTCGCGGATGAAGCCGGCGAGGTACTCGTCGAGGACCGGCTGGACGTCGGTCTCGGCCATCTCGAGCGCCAGCACGAGCGGCCGGCCGGCGGACTGCGCCACGACATGAGCCGAGGCGAGCAGTTCCACCTCGATTGCGTGCGCCGTCGAGTCGTCGTGGAGCTCGCCGAGAAACACGACGTCGGCGTCGGCGAGGGCGTCGCAGAGGACGCCGAGCTCGACGCGTTGGCCCTCACCGTCGAGGACGACGAACGGGCCCGGCGTCGGCGCGCCGGCCGAGGCGGCGAACAGGAGGGCGGCGGTACAGAGCTCGATCATCCGGGTGAGATCGTGTGGACCGGTGCCGGAGAGGCGTATCGGGATACGCCCCTACTCGACGCGGGCGGTCGGGGACTTAGTCGTCCGAGCCGCCCTTGCTGCGGCGCCGGCGGCGGCTCCGCTTCTTCTTGGACGTCGCCTCGCCGTTCGAGCCGTCGGCCTCCTCCGCCTCGGCACCGAGGTCGGCGGAGTCGGCGGCCACGTCGTCGCGGGCGTCGGCGTGCGGCTCGTCGTCGCTCGCGTCCGCGTCGTCGCGGTCGTCGTCGCGGCGGCGCTTGCCCCGCTCGCGGCCGCCGGACTCGCGCGCCTCGCGGGCCTCACGCTGCTGGACGTCGTACTCGCTCTCCGAGCGGTCCATGGCCGGGCCCACGGGCGCCTCGTGGAGGCTCTCCTGGTAGGCCTCGTCGAGGAGCATCGCGAGGACCTCCGGCTCGCCCTCCTCGACAAGCTGGCGGGCGACGGCGACGAACCGCGCCTGCCGCTCGCGCTCGAGGCTCGAGCGGTCGCGCATCCGGTCCTCGAGGAGGTTCGTCAGGCGCTGGCCGACGCGGCTCGCGAGCTCCTCGCTGGTGGGCATCTCGCGCTCCTCGAGCGGGATGTCGTACTTCCGCGCGATCTGGCGGAGCGTCGGCATGTCGCTCGCCGTCGTGATGGCGATCGAGACGCCGGCCTTGCCCGCGCGGGCCGTCCGCCCGGAGCGGTGGACGTAGTACTCCTTGTCCTGCGGGATGTCGTACTGGAAGACGTGGCTGAGGTCCGGCACGTCGATCCCGCGGGCGGCCACGTCGGTCGCCACGAGGAAGCGGAGGTCGCCGTCGCGGAGCCGCTTCATCGTCTTCTCGCGCGCCTTCTGCGTGAGGTCCGACGAGATGCCGGCCGCGTTGTAGCCGAAGTTGTTGAGGAACGTGGCGAGGTACTCGACCTCCCGGCGCGTGTTGGCGAAGATGATCGCCGCCGTCGGGTTCTCCCACTCGATGAGCGTCGCCAGCGTCCGGTCCTTCTCCATCGGCGCGACCTGGTAGGCCCGGTGGGCCATCTGCTCGACGTGGATCTGCCCGCCGGCCGTGGCCAGGAACACGGGGTCGGTGAGGAACTCCTGGCCGATCCGCTGGACCTGGAACGGCATCGTCGCCGAGAACATGTACGAGTCGCGCTCGCGCGGGAGGTACCGCCGGACCTTGATCATGTCCGGGAAGAAGCCCATCGAGAGCATCTCGTCGGCCTCGTCGAGGATGATGGTCCGGAGCTTGTCGAGCTTGAGCGACCCGCGCGAGAGGTGGTCGAGCACGCGGCCCGGCGTGCCGACGACGAGCTGGACGCCGCGCTTGAACGCGTCGATCTGCGGCCCGTAGCCGACGCCGCCGTAGACCGGGATGGCGTCGAGCTGCTCGTCCTCGGGGAGCCCGGCGTTCATCCGCTCGAACTCGGCGTGGATCTGGCTGGCCAGCTCCCTCGTCGGGCAGAGCACGAGGGCCTGCGTCGTCTTCTCGCTCGCGTCGAGCTTTTCGAGGAGCGGGAGGAGGAACGCGCCCGTCTTGCCGGAGCCCGTCCGGCTCTGCACGATGAGGTCGCGGCCCTCGAGGATGTACGGGATGCCCTCGGCCTGGACCGGCATGAGCCCCGGCCAGCCGAGCGCCGCGATGCCCTGCTGGAGCCGCTCGGGGAGGTCGGCGACGGCCGCGCCCTCGCGGTCGGCGTCGGGCTCGTCGAAGGGGGGATGGAGCATGCGGTCGGCCTTCGCCTCGTTGTGGG
>JAAXJP010000486.1:0-2389 GCA_012269805.1 Rubrivirga sp. | reverse complement strand
CCCGGGGGGCGGGCGCGGCCGGGCCGCCGTGGCCGGGGTGGGGGCCGTGTGGGCCCCGCCGCCGGGCCCCTGGCCCGCCCCCGGCGGGGGGCGAGTGGGGGTACCGCCCGGGCGTGTGTCCCTCGTCCCGACCGGCGTCGCAGGCGCCGGCACTCGGCGCCGACGCGGGGAATCCGCGTCCGGCGCAGAGTACGCACGAGCCCGCGCGGTCGTGCACGTGGGCGCCCTCTTCCGCCGGAGTTCTCCGCCGCGGGGCCGGCGCGAGCGTACCGGCCCGCCGCGGCGCCGAGGCGGGCGGGGCTAGAGACCGATCCTGAGGCGGAGCCCCGCCGCGCGCTCGCCCGTCGGCGCCGCCAGCGCGGCGGGCGCGAGTTGGACCGGCCCGTCGGACCGGAGGACCGACAGCCGGACCACGTGCGAGGCGCCCGTCGCGACCGCGCCAGCGGCGAGCCCCACCATGAGAGCCTCCACGTCGACCCACGCGTTGTCGTACACGCCGAGGTAGACCTCCCGCGCGAGCAGGCCCGCGCCGGCCCCGACGGCCGCGTCGAGGGCGACACCGGGCACCGAGGGCCGGAGCCCGAGCGCGGAGCTCGTCCCGAGCACGGCCACGCCGGCCACCGCGGAGGCCAGCGGCTGGGACGCCGACCGGGCCACGGTGAGCGCGGCGACGCTCGTCCCCGTCCCGACGAGGGCGAGGAGGAGCCCGTCCTCGACGGTCGGCGCCCGCGGCGCCGGCGCTGGCAGGCCGCCCTGCGCGCTGGCGGTCGTGCCGAGGGGCAGGGTGAGAGCGAGGAGGAGGAGACGCATGGCGGGATCAGAGAGAGACGCTGAACGAGAGACCCGGCGACGGCCCGCCACCCGGGACCGCCAGCGCGGTCGGCGCGACTCCGACGGCGTCGGCGCGGAGCCACGCGAGCCGCGCCCCGTGCACGGCGCCGACCGCGGCCGAGCCGGCGGCCAGCCCCACGAACACGCTCCCGATCGACGCGCTCAAGTCCGGGTCGGCCCCGCCCGCCTCGGTGACAAGCCAGAGGGTCCCGCCCCCGACGGCCACCGCGACGCCGGCCCCCACCGCCGTATCGATCAGGACGCCGCCGACGGTCGGATCGAGATCGAGGAGAGCGCTCGCGGCGTACGTCCCGACACCCGCCCCTACGATCAGGAACGGGCCGGTCGGCAGGGCGACGGCGGCCCCCGCCAGCGCGCCGGCCACGAGGGCCGCCCGCTCCCCTCCGGTCGGCGCCCGAGGTGGGGCGCCCTGCGCGTGGGCGGGCGCCGCCAACCCGACGAGAGCGAAGAAGAGGAAGCGACGCATCGGTCCGGGGGCTCCGGGATGAGGGTGCGCGTTCATGGTACCCCCCGACGGGATCGTCTCCCTGGTCCGATCGGACCATGGGAGCCGGGCCGAGCCCCCTCCAACCGTGTCAAATTCCGCGTTTCGAACGCGTAACGGCACGCCATCGGTTGTCAGACCGTACGTTGAGACGTTCCCACCATAGACACGGGATGGATAGCACGACCCTGGCCGAGGAGAGCACCGCCCTCCTCGACGCGCTCGGTCGCGGGGAAGCCCCGTCCGGCGCGCTCTTCGAAAGACTGTACGACGACCTCCGGCGCATCGCCGAGCGGCACCGCGCCCGGTGGGTCGGCAACGACACCATCAACACGACGGCGCTCGTCCACGAGGCCTACCTCAAGCTGGAGGGCTCGACGGTCGAGAGCCGGTCGCACCTGTTGGCGGTGGCCTCGCGCGCGATGCGCCAGGTGCTCGTGAGCTACGGCGAGGCCCGGAAGGCCCAGAAGCGCGGCGGCGGCGCAGCCCACACGGCGATCAACGACGAGATCATGAGCTCGCCGTTCACCGAGGCCCAAGCCGACCGCGCGGCGGTGATCGAGGACGCCCTCGCCCGGCTCGAGGAGGCCGACCCGCGCGCCGCGCGCGTCGTCGAGTGCCGCTTTTTCGGTGGGCTGACGGTCCAGGAGACGGCCGAGGCGCTCGGCGTCTCGGAAGCGACGGTCGCCCGGAGCTGGCGGGCCGCCCGGGCGTGGCTCTACGGCGAGCTCCAGAACGACGTCACCGGCGCGCGCGACGCGCTCGACGTCGGATCGTGAAGAACGGGTGACAGGTCGGGCCACGCCTCTCGGTACTGGGGGTAGACCCCGCCACCCATGACGTCCGACCGCTGGCACGCCATTGAGGCCGTCTTCGACGAGGCGGCCGACCTCCCGCCGTCTGAGCGCCGGGCCTTCCTGGAGCGGGCCTGCCGCACGCCCGAGGGCGACCCCGACCCCGCGCTCCGCGAGGAGGTCGAGCGGCTGCTCGCGCTCGACGTCGGCGCCGAGGCCTTTTTCGAGAGCCCGGCCCTCCCCGACCCCGACCGGGCGC
>JAAXJP010000248.1 GCA_012269805.1 Rubrivirga sp. | reverse complement strand
GCCTCCAGCTTCGTCGTGGTCGTCGGGAGTTGGCGGAGCTCGGCCTCCTCGGCCTCAATGCCCGCGTCGGCCAGGGCGGCTTGGACGTCGCCGAAGGCGTCGTCCGGCGCCTCGACCACGAACCGGTCGCCCTCGCGCCGGAGGTCCTCGGCGCCCGCGTCGGCGACGAGGAGGAACAGGTCGTCCTCCTCCAGGCCCGCGGCCGGGATCTCGAAGATGGCCTTCCGGTCGAACAGGAACGCCACGCTCCCGCTCGTGCCGAGGTTGCCGCCGGCCTTCGAGAACAGGCTCCGGAGGTCGGCGACGGTCCGGTTCGTGTTGTCGGTCAGGACGTCGACGTAGATCGCGATGCCGTGGGGGCCGTAGCCCTCGTAGGCGAGCTCCTCGTAGTCCGCCCCCTCGATCTCGCCGGTGCCCCGCTTGATGGCCCGCTCGATGTTGTCCTTGGGCATGTTCTCCGCCTTCGCCTTCTCGACGGCGAGGGCGAGCGCGGCGTTGAGGTCGGGGTCGCCGACGCCCTCCCGCGCGGCGACCATGATGTCGCGCGTGATGCGGGCCCACACCTTCGAGCGCTTCGCGTCAGCGGCCCCCTTCTTCCGCTTGATCTTCGACCATTTGTTGTGACCGGCCATCTCTCAACCCTGGGCTAGTTGTCTGTGTGCCCAAGATAGCCCGGCCGGCGACGTGCTCCGGTCCCGCGCCTACCGCGCCGTGGCGAGGACGGTCGGGATGGGCACCAACGGCGTCGTCGGCGCCGTGACGACCTGGACAAAGCCCACGGCCGCGAACGCGGCCACGACGATGAGGCAAAGGAGGACGGGCTTCCAGGCGCGCATGGCGGTCGAATCAGAGACGCCCGCGCCCTTGACAGACCCGTGCCGCCGCTCGCCGGGACCCGATACGACGCCCGAGACGGAACGCGGCCCAGCGCAGAGGCCACACTAAAGCGTCCGGCCGTCCCACTCAGAGACGGGAGTCATCGAGCGACCACCTCCATCGTCTCAACGACTTCGTCGCCGTCGACGAGGTGCAGTTCGCGGCGGGTAGCGACGGCCACGCAGGCGTGGTTGGGGACGATGAACACCGGATCCCCGACGTCCCAGATCGAGCCGCCCGGCGTGTCGACCCAGCCGTGCTCCTCGCTGAGGGCCTCGACGACAGCGTGCGGGTGCGCGATCATCGTGCGCGGGCTGTAGAGGACGGTCCCGTACGTGTCGAGGCCGGGCCGCCGATCCGACGTCAGGACCTTCTTGCCGGCGTCCGTGATGATCCGCTCGGTCCCGTCGTCGAAGCGTTTCTTCGAGAGCGCCGTGCCGAGGCAGACGAGCGCGCAGTCTTGGAGCCGCGCCGCGCCCAGCGCCACCTGCATCGCATCGAAGAACACGTAGGTGCCGGGGCGGATCTCGGTGATCCGGAGCCCGCCGCTCTCCCGGTTCGAGAACGCCGTCACGCCGGGCGTCGAGCCGATCGACAGCTCGGCCGTGGCCGCGTCGAGGTGGCCCGCCTCGGCGAGCCGCTCGGCGGCGTCGAGGACGCGGTCGCGCTCCTCGTCCATCACCCGCCGGCGGAGGTCGTCGATGGGCTCGCCCTCGGGAGCGGGGCCGTAGGCGTGGCCGCCGTGCGAGAGGAGGCCGACCAGCCGAAGGCCGTCGGCGTCATTCACGAACGCAGCCAGTTCCGCGAGCGCGCCCTGCTCGTCCCACTCGACCCCGCAGCGCCCGTAGCCGGTGTCGATCTCGAGGAGGACCTCCGCCGTCTGCCCCGCCTCCGAAAAGGCCACCGACGCCCGGTTCGCACCCTCCACCGAGTCGACCGTGAACGAGACGCGCGTGCCGCCGCCGGCGAGGGCCGCCAGCCGCTCCAGCTTCGTCGGGCCGACGACCGGCGTCGCGAGGCGGATGTCATCGAAGCCCGCCGCGGCGAACGCCTTGGCCTCGGCCACCGTGGCGCAGGTGATCCCGCGCGCGCCCCGCTCGGCCTGCATCCGCGCGACCTGGGGCGACTTGTGCGTCTTGACGTGCGGCCGGAGCGCGACGCCCTGAGCCTCCGCCCGCGCCTGCATGGCGTCGAGGTTGGCGTGGAGCCGGGCGCGGTCGACGAGGAGAGCGGGCGTGGGGAGGTCGGAAACGAGCACGCGGTCGGGGGCTGGGGCCCTCCCCTACCCTCCGACCGCGTGGTCAGATCC
>JAAXJP010000664.1 GCA_012269805.1 Rubrivirga sp. | reverse complement strand
CGCTCGGCGGCCTCGCCCTCCGCCTCGCCGACGCGCTGGAGACCCTCGCCCCCGGCCCCGCTCGCGACGCGGCCGAGGCGGGCCGGGCGGCCGTCCGGAGCCGGGTGGAGGCCGCTCGCGACCTCGCCGAGCGGGCCGACCGGCTCGTCCGCGACATGGACTTCCGGCCGCTCTACGACGCCGAGCGCGCCCTCTTCCGGATCGGCTACGACGCGGGGATGGCCCGGCCGGACCCGCACACCTACGACCTCCTGGCCTCGGAGGCGCGGCTCGCGTCGCTGCTGGCGATCGCCAAGGGCGAGGCGCCGCCCGAGCACTGGTTCCACCTCTCGCGGCCCACGCGCGTGACGCGGGCCCGGCGGGCGCTCCTGTCGTGGAGCGGGACCATGTTCGAGTACCTCATGCCGGTCCTCTTTACCCGGCTCTACGAGCGGACGCTCCTCTACGACGCGTGCTACAACGCCGTCTCGCTCCAGCGGCTCTACGGCCGCTCGAAGGACCGCCCGTGGGGGATCTCCGAGAGCGGCTACGCGCTCCTCGACCTCCACCTGACCTACCAGTACCGCGCCTTCGGCGTGCCGTATCTCGGCCTCAAGCGCGGCCTCGGCGACGACTACGTGGTCTCGCCATACTCGACGCTCCTCGCGCTGCTGGTCCGCCCCGAGCGGGCGCTCTCGAACCTCGCCAAGCTCGACGAGACCGGCGCCTTCGGGCCGATGGGCTACTACGAGGCCGTCGACTACACGCCGGGCCGCGTCACGGCCGACGCCGACGCGCCGTTCTCGCTCGTCCAGTCGTACATGGCGCACCACCAGGGGATGGGGCTCCTGGCCCTCGCGAACGTGTTGGAGGGCAACCGCTTCCAGGACCGGTTCCACCGCGACCCGCTCGTCCGCTCGGTCGAGATCCTGCTCCAGGAGCGCGTGCCGAGCGTGGTCGAGAAGATCGACCCGCACCCCCTCGACGAGTCGGAGGTGGAGCCGGTCGAGATCGCGCCGGTCGAGGCCCGCGTCGAGCACTTCGGGATGGCGAGCACCGAGGACCCGACGCCGCACGGCGCGCTCCTCTCGAACGGCCGCTACAGCACGCTCCTGACGACCTCGGGGACCGGGTACTCGCGGCTCAACGACGTCGCCCTCACGCGCTGGCACGGCGACCGGACGCGCGACGCCGACGGGCTGTTCGTCTACGTCCGCGACCTCGAGTCGGGCCGGTTCTGGTCGAGCGCGGCCCAGCCCGTGACGTCGGCCGCGCCGCCCGACCGCTACGACGTGTGGGTCCACCTCAACAAGGTCGAGACGGCCCGCGTCGACGACTGGATCGAGACGTTCACCGAGACGGTCGTGTCGCCGGAGGACGACATCGAGGTCCGCCGCGTGACGGTCACGAACTACGAGGACCGCCCGCGGACCGTCGAGCTGACGAGCTACGCCGAGGTCGTGCTCCAGCCGCCGGCCGGCGACCTCGGCCACCCGGCCTTCTCGAAGCTGTTCGTCGAGACGGAGTACCTGCCGAAGAACAACGCGCTGCTCGCCACGCGCCGGCCGCGCGCCGAGAACGACGTCCGCCGCTGGCTCGTCCACGCCGTCGCGGACCAGGGCCTCGCGCGGGCGGACCGGGCCGCGATCTCGCCGCTCCAGTACGAGACCGACCGGATGCGCTTCGTGGGGCGGGGCCGGACGCTCGACCGGCCGGCCGCGCTCGACCCCGGCACGCAGCTCTCGCGGACGGCCGGCGCGGTCCTCGACCCCGTCGTCTCGCTCCGGCGCGTCGTGACGCTCCAGCCCAAGCAGAGCGCGACCGTCGTGTTCACGCTGGCCATCGCCGAGACCCGCGAGGAGGCCGAGCGGTTGGCGGAGCGCTACGACCACCCCGACGCCGCGCAGCGCGCCTTCGAACTGGCCTCGACGTACGGGCTCGTCGAACTGAGCCACCTCGGGCTGACGGCCGAGGAGGCTCTCAACGCGCAGGAGATCGCGAGCCGGCTCCTCTACGGCGACCCGCGCCTCGCCGCGCCGCACGCGACGCGCCAGCGGAACGTCCGCCCGCAGTCGGGCCTCTGGGCCTACGGCGTCTCGGGCGACCTCCCGATCTTGCTCTTCCGGATCGGGAAGATGGAGGAGCTCGACGCGTTCCGGCTGCTCCTCCGGATGCACGCGTTCTGGCGCCGCCGCGGGCTCGAGGT
>JAAXJP010000034.1 GCA_012269805.1 Rubrivirga sp. | reverse complement strand
CTGGAAACACTTCGCCGGGGGGACACCTGATCGAGACAATGCATCGGGCAAAACGAGACCGGTCCGCCGATGGGCGGTCCACTGCCCTGAGGACCCCTGCCCACCGCCAGCTTCCCCATGCGCGCGTCGCTGCCCCTCGCCGGTCTCCTCCTCGCTCTCGGCCTCCCCTTTAGCGGGTGCGACTCCGTCGGGGCCGACGACGTCCCGTGCACGGCCTGCGCGTCCGGCGACTCGGACCTCCCGGGCAGCCACCCCGAATCCGGAGGCTCCGACGCCGGGGACGACGGTAGCTCGGCAGGGGAGGACTCCGACGGCGAATCGGGCGGCGACCTTCCGGGCGGCTCGACCGACGACGTCATTCCGGTCGACCCGCGCCAGACCTACACGCGCACGTGGAAAGACGACGCGCTCGACGCGCCCGCCATCCTGCTCGCCGAGTATGGCGTGGCACCCGGCGACGTCGTTTGCGGCCGGGCCGTCGGCGACTTCTACACGGAGCCAGGCGTCCTCGCCAGTTCGCGGGGGTACCCTCTGATCACAGCCGTCTTTAGTTCCAGCGACGTGCTCCTGCCCTCCGACGAGCGCGACCGGGTCAAGGGCGCCATCGACACGGACGACGACGTGGTCACGCTCGCGACGGCCACCGACGGGCTCGAGACGGACGTGGCCGAGGACGTCGACGCGACGGACGGGTGCATCACCGTCCCCGACGGCGCGCGCTACGTGTTCCTCGCCGCCTACGACACCTTCTACGCCGACAACTCGGACGCGCTCGCGGACGGCCAGTCCTTCGGGCTGTCGCTCAAAAAGTAGGGACGGCACACGCCGGGCGACGCGGGGAGGACGGGCGACCGTCGTCCCCGCTCGTCTTTCGGGGCACCACGGCGGCGACGTTCCGATCTTCGGACGTCGCCCCCCCCGCCTGTGTCACCGCCCGCCGTCCACGTCGCCCTCATGGAGGGCCGGAGCTACGCCGTCCACTTCGAGCCGCTCGCGACGGCGCCGATGCACCTCCGCGACGTCGGCCTTGACGGCCCGCGCGCGCTCGTCGTCACGGACGAGACCGTCGGCCCGCTCCACCTCGACGCGCTCGCCGACGCCCTCCGCGCCGACGGCCGGACGGTCGAGGCGACGGCCGTCCCCGCCGGCGAAGCGTCGAAGTCCATCGACCAGCTGGCGGCGCTCCACGACTGGGCGCTCGGCCTCGGCATCGACCGGACGACGCCGCTCCTCGCACTCGGCGGAGGCGTCGTGGGCGACCTCGCCGGATTCGCCGCCGCGACGCTCCTCCGCGGGATCCCGCTCGTCCACCTCCCCACGACGACGATCTCGCAGGTCGACAGCGCCATCGGCGGCAAGACCGGGATCAACCACGCGGCCGGCAAGAACCTCGTCGGCGCGTTCCACCAGCCGCGGGTCGTCCTCGCCGACCCGGCCACGCTCGACACGCTCGACGACCGGGCCTTCCGGAGCGGGCTCGCCGAGGCCGTCAAGCACGCGCTGATCTCGGACCCGGAGCTGGCCGACCGCCTCGACCGCGAGTGGGACGCGCTCGTCGCGCGCGCCCCCGCCGTGCTCCCGCCGCTGCTCCGCGACGCCGCCGCCGTCAAGGCCCGCGTCGTCGAGGCCGACGAGCGGGAGGCCGGCGAACGCGCCTTCCTCAACTTTGGCCACACGTTCGCGCACGCGCTCGAGAAGGAGGCCGGCTACGGGACGCTCACGCACGGCGAGGCCGTCGCGCTCGGGATGCGCGCCGCACTCCACCTGTCCGAGTCCCTCCGCCTCGGCCGCGTCGCCGACGCCCTCGACCGTTTCGCCGAGGCGGACCGACTGGTGTCCCGCCTCGCCCCGCCCGTCCCCGACCTCGACGTCGACGCGCTGATGGCCGCGACGGCGACGGACAAAAAGCGGACGGCCGCGGGGGTCCGCTACGTCGTCCTCGACGCCGTCGGCCAGCCCCGGCTGGCGGCCGACGTGAACGAGGCGATGCTCCGGGCCGCGTGGCGGTACGCGCTCCGGGGGTGACGGCCCCACTCCGCGGCCGGCGTACAGACCCGGCCTCACGTTCCCCAAACCTTGGATTGTCGCGTCGGCGGCGGGCGGCGTATCCTGCGGGTCCTCGGCGTGGTAGCTCAGCTGGTTAGAGCGCACGACTCATAATCGTGAGGTCGAGAGTTCAAGTCTCTCC
>JAAXJP010000228.1:26511-30738 GCA_012269805.1 Rubrivirga sp. | reverse complement strand
CGCCATTGTCGATCGTGTAGTTCGATGCGGTCTCGGCCGTCGCCGGATCGAGCGGCTCGTCGAAGGCGACGCGCACGGTCGCGGCGTCGACCGCCTCGGCGGCGACGAGGGCCGGGGGCACGGCGTCAGGCGACTCCGGCCTGTTGGGTGCGCCTGGCGTGCCGCCCCGCGGGTCCGTGGTCGTTCCGAAGTTGGCCTGGACGCTCGGGCCGTCCGGATCGCGGCGCTCGAGGCTGGCGTCCTCGCCGCCCCAGTCGGGCGTGTAGGACAGCGAGTCGAGGGTCATGTCGCCGGACGTCAGGACGACGGCGTCGCCCGCGTTGTTGAGTTGGCGCCACGCGGCCGGCTCGAGAAACGGGACGCCCGGGAAGACGGCCGCGAACCGCTCGCCGTCCTGGACGACGACGGTGTACTCGCCGGGGCCGATGAACACCGGCTGGTCGGTGATCGGGGCCGGGTCGCCGGTCGCGTCGTTGAGCGCGAAGTCGCGGAGGTCGAACGTCTGGTCGGTCCGGTTCAACAGTTCGACGTATTCGCCTGGGGTGCCGTCTGCGGGCTCGTCGTAGAGGAACTCGTTGATCACCACGTCGCCGGGCCCGGCCACCCCGCCTTGCCCGAAAAAGAAGGTCGTCGCAGCCTCGGTGATCGCGTTGCCGCGAAGGTCGGCCACGTTGCGGACCGTGAGCGCGTACGTCGCCGGGCCGGTGAGCGGAGCCGCCAGCGCGAGGACGACTTCGCTCGGGGCCTCGCCCACGAGAGCCATCGCGGGCGGTCCAACTCCGCCGTCGATCACATAGTGGGACGCCGTTTCCGCCGTCGCTGGGTCGACCGACTCGTCGAACGTGACGAGGACCGTCTGCGAGTCGAGGGCCTCGGCGGCGACGAGCGCAGGCGGCTCGGCATCCTCGGCGAACAGGGTGTTCCGGGCACCGGGCGTCCCGCCGTCGGGGCTGGTCGTGGTGCCGAAGTTGCTGGCCGCCGTGCTTGGCCCGAGCGGGTCGCGGCGTTCGAGGGAGGCGTCGGCCCCGCCCCACGACGGGAGGTAGGGGACGGCGTCGACCTCCACGTCGTCAACGAGAACGGCCACGCGGTCGCCCGAGTTGTTGAGAGAGGGGAAGCCGTCGAGGTCGAGAAAGGCCACGCCGGGGTAGGCCGCCGCGAACGCCTCGCCGTCGCGGACGATCACCAGGTACTCTCCGGACGCGAGCGCCGTCCCGCCCGGGACCGGGGCCGTCGTGCCGCCGCCGTCCGTGAGGACGAGGCCGCCGAGGTCGAGCGGGCCGTCGGTCACGTTCAGGATCTCGACCCACTCGTTGGCCGACGGCTGCGGCGCCGGCGGGTCGTACATCACCTCGTTGACGACGAGGTCGCCGGGCGCCGGGGACTGGGCCGCGGCCGCCGCGGCCGCGAGGACGAGGAAGACGAGCGGGAGCCGGCGCATCGGGCAGGGGAGAACCGCCCGAAGCTAGGGCGGACCCGCCGACCGACAGGTCCGGCCCCGTCCGCCTCGGCGCCGAGGCGCGGCGAGCGGCTACCCGGCGCGGGCCGCGAGGTCGCGGAGGCAGACCTCCGTCATGAGCCGGGCGGCCAGCGGGAGCGCGCTCTCGTCCAGGTCGAACCGCGCGTGGTGGAGCGGGTAGCGCGTCTCCGGCCCGGCGGCCGTCCCCACGCGGATCATGGCGCCGGGGACCTCCTGGAGGTAGTACGCGAAGTCCTCGCCGCCCATGCTGGGGAGCGGGATCCGCACGGCAGCCTCCGGGCCGAACAGGTCGGCCGCCGTCTGGCGGGCGCGTTCGATCTCGGCGTCGGTGTTGACGACGGCCGGCAACGTCACGTCGAAGTCGACGTCGACGTCGGCCTTGTAGACGGCGCCGAGGGCGCCGGCCACGCGGCGGATCTTCTCGCGGAGGAACCCGAGCGTCTCGCCGTCCGAGCACCGGATGGTCCCGCCGAACTCGACCTCCGACGGGATCACGTTGAGCGCGTCGCCGCCGCGGAACCGGCAGATCGTCAAGACGGACGCCTTCCGGGCGTCGGTCACGCGGCCGGGAAGCTGGTACATCTCGGTCGCGATCTGATTCGCCACCCAGACCGTGTCGACGGCCTCGTGGGGTCGCGCCGAGTGCCCGGAACGCTCGCTGCAGACGGTCACGCGGAACGGCGCGCAGGCGGCCGTCAGCGACCCGCGCCGGAAGCCGAACCGCCCGACGGCGTGCGACGGGTCCATGTGGACCGCGTAGATCGCGTCGACGCCGTCGAGGGCGCCCGCCTCGATCATGGCCGGCGCGCCCGACGGGTTGATCTCCTCGGCCGGCTGGAACAAGACACGGACCGTGCCCGCAAACTCGTCGCGGCGCTGGTTGGCGAGGGCGGCGACGCCGCAGGCGACCGTCATGTGCGCGTCGTGGCCGCAGGCGTGCATCACACCGGGCGTCTGGGAGCGGTACGGCGCGTCGGTCGCCTCCAGGATCGGGAGCGCGTCCATGTCGGCGCGGTACGCGACGGTCGGGCCGGGCCGCGTGCCCTCGACGTCGACCACGAACCCGGTGCCGGCGAGCGGGGCCGACGGGCGGAGGCCCCGCGCCTCAAGCCAGTGGCGGACGCGCCGCGACGTCTCGACCTCCTCGAACCCCAGCTCGGGGTGCTGGTGGAGCTCGCGCCGGAGCGCGACGAGGTCGGCGCGGAACGAGTCGGAGAGGGTGGGGTCGGCAGCGGCGGGCGCGTCGGCGAGCACAGAGGCGGGAGGTTGGGACGTGTGATCGAATCGTGACCAACGTACCGCGGCCCCCACTCGTTCGCCCGGCCCGCGAAGCCCCGGCGAGGAGCCGGGGGAGGGCCCGCGAGTTCGCCGAGGCCGGCCTACCTCACTTCCGGGAGGGGGGCGGCCATGACGCTGTCGCGGAGCTCGTTCGACAGCGAGGCCACGACGTCTGGCAGCCGGTTCGCCCGCTTCAGCGTCTGGCGCTGGCGCTCGTAAGACGCCCCCTCGTCGAGGACGCGGTGGAGGCCGCGGAGCTCGTCGAGGCAACCGAGCTCCTCGGCGACCGGCTCCAGCTTGGCCACCAGGTCGGGGAGCTGCTGGCGGAGCGGCGCGTGGTCGCCGTCGTTGTCGCAGATCACGTCGGCGTCGAGGCCGTGCCGGGCGGCCCGCCACTTGTTCTCGCGCAGGATCCAGGGCTTGAGAAGCTGGAGCGGCGACCCCTTCTCGTACCGCTCCCCGATGGCGACGACGAGGCTCTGCACCAGCGCCACGAGCGAGGCGATCTCGTGCATCGTCGAGGGCGCATCGCAGATCCGGATCTCGAGCGTCCCGAAGTTGGGGTGCGGCCGGATGTCCCACCAGATCTCTCGGATCGTCTCGATGGCCTTGGCACGGACGAGCGTGTTCATGAACCGCTGGAACTCGCCGTAGTTGGCGAGCCGGTAGGGGAGCCCGGCCGTCGGCATCCCTTCGAAGATCTTCGACCGCGTGCTCGCCAGCCCGGTGTCCTCGAAGTCGACGAACGGGCTCGACGCGGAGACCGCCAGGAGGTGAGGGAGGTAGCTCGCGAGCGCGTTCGAGACGGCGATGGCCTTCTCGCCCGACGAGATCCCGACGTGGACGTGGAGCCCGTAGATCAAGAGCCGCCGGGCCGGCCACTGGATCTTGTCGACGAGGTTCTGGTAGCGGTCGTTGGGGAAGATCTTCTGGTCGCGCCACTGCCCGAACGGGTGCGTCCCGGCCGACGAAAACGCGAGGCCCAACTCGTCGCCGAGGCCGTACAACTCGCGGAGCGACCCACCCAGGTCCTCGACGCAGCCCGCGACGTTGTCACAGATGCCGGTGATGACCTCGATGGTCGACTGCGTCAGTTCCTGCTTGATCTTCGGGTGCTCGCCGCCGAGCCGGTCCAACAAGTCGACGGATCCCTGTTTCAGATTGAACGTGACGGGGTCCACGATCTGGAGCTCGATCTCGACGCCCAGCGTGGGGTTCGGCGACGGCGTAAACGGGATCGGGGCCAGTGCGTCGGCCGTGGAGAGGTCCATTTGGCGGAGGAGGGGCATAGGGGAAGAAACCGCCCGTGTGAAGGAATGGCAAACGAGGCCGTCCGTGCATGGGTCCCGAACACGGGCGCGCCCCGCCGGCACGGGGCCGGCGGGGCGCGCGATGCGGAGACGGCGGAGGCCCGCTAGCGGACGACCGTCAGCGCCCGGGTCGCCGTGAGCCCCTCGCCCGCCACGCGG
>JAAXJP010000228.1:19364-26411 GCA_012269805.1 Rubrivirga sp. | reverse complement strand
GAGCCCGCCGTCGCCGGTCGGGACCGTGACCGTCACCGGGTCCCCGTCGTTGTCGACGACGACGAGCGAGAAGAGGCCGCCGTCGATGGACGCCACCGGGGATGAGAGCTGGAAGATGAACGTCTCGTTCTCCTCCGGCAGGAAGTCGTCGGTGACCGGGATCGGGACCTCGAACGGGTCGGGCGAGCCGACTCCGCCGACCGTCACCGTGGTCGAAGTGAACCCGCCGAGGTCGGCCGGGTCGCCCGAGACGAGCGTGACCGTGACCGGGGTCGGCCCGGCGACGCCCTCGGTCTCGAGCAGGAGGACGGCCTCGCCGGCCCCCTCGCTCACGACCTGCTGGACCTGCGCGAAGCGGACCGTCCCGCCGCCCTCAGGAGCGGAGGTCCCCGTCAGCTCGACGCGGTAGTCGCCGAACGAGTATCCACTGCTCCATCCGGTCAGGAAGCCACCTTCGTCCCTGCTCGGGTCGTTGTTGAAGCTGGTGACGCAGAGGACGTGGGCCCCGGGGTCCCCGGAGAACTCGCCCGGGTAGATCCGCGAGTTGAGCCCGTCCCCGCCGTCGTCGTCGGAGAGGATGAACTCGCCGGCCGCGGTGAACAGGTGGAACTGCGAGTCGCCCAGCGGGGCGTCGTTGCCTCGGAAAAGCTCGGCGCCGAACGCCGCCGGGTCCACGATGTCGAAGGCGTAGCAGTCCACGTCGTCCTCCGGCTCGGCCTCGGGGCCGTTCCCAAGGAACCCGAAGAACGAGGTGCCATCGTCGGTGACCGCCAGGGGCGGGGCATCGAGAAGGTTGCCCGCGTCGCTCGGCGTCCCGTTGTCGCCGTCCGGGGCCTCCCCGCCGACGTTGACGACGGTGAAGTAGACGGCGCAACCGCCGCCGCCCAGACCCATGGCGAGGTCCGCGTCGAGGCCGGTGCGGTCGTCCTTCGCCATCGACGTACGGAGATCGATCTCCCCTCCCTCGCATTCGGGGTCCTGGACGTTCCCCGAGACGCTCGAGACGAAGAGGCTAGCGTATTCGTCGTCCTCAAGGAGTCCGTCCGGGACGCCCGTGATCGTCACGGCGCCCTCCATGGCACCGGAGGGCACGAGGATTTGAAGGCCAGGGGTGCCGGGGACGTCGTCGGAGACGGTGTAGTCGACGCCGAACCGTGCCCGATCGTCATCGAAGAGGTTGGGCTCGATCGAGATCGTCGCGTCCCCGTCCGCCGGCCCGCTCAGGATGGCCCGGAGCGTAATGGTCCCACCGTCTTCGCTGACGCTCTCCGAGGAGAGGACGAGGGAGACCATCGGCGCGTCCGAGATCACGTCGAACGAGGCCGGGAGGTAGTCCTCCGGGTCGACGTCTCCGTTCAGGGAGACGTAGTTCAGCAGCTCGTTGAACGCGTCGATCAGCGCGTCGACCGTTCCGGACGTCGGGGCGTCGGCGCCCTCAGGCCGGGCGTCGTACACGACCGTCCGGTTCGTAAACGACGTGAAGGCGTCGGCACCGAGTACGGAGGGCGCGCTCGTAGTGGGGCCGTGGCCGGCGTCGATGAAAAAGAGGAGGTCGTCGTCTCGGCTGCCCACCGGGTTCGCGCTCCCGGAGACGAACCCGGCGCCCTGGAACGCGAGAACCGTGTCGCCAGACCACTGCGAGAGGCCGAAGCCCCCCTCGCTCACGGTTGCCGTGCCCTGAGTCCCGTCCGCGAGCGCGACCGTCGCGCCCACGTTGACGGTGACCACGGTCCCGGCCGGGAGTGCCTGGAGCGTCACCAAGATCTCGCCGTCGCTGCCGCTGTCCGAAAACGAGTCCGTACCGCTGGAATAGTCGTAGTCGGAGAACCGGATCTCGGTGCCGGCCGCGACGTCCGTCAGGAGCACAAACGAGAACTGGTCGTTGTTGCCGTCGCCGCCGAGGTAGGGGTCGACGGCGATGATGGCGAGGTCGCCCTCGGAGAGCGTCGTGCCCCCGGCTGGGGCTTCGAAGGTCTGCCCGGCGTTGACGGAGCCCGGGGAGGCGTCGCTCGGGCCGCTCCAGCTAAAGTCGCCGTACTGCGAGCCGGTCCCCGTGAGCTGAAGGGATTGCCCGTCGGGCTCACTGCCAGCTTCGGCGACACCGACGTCCGTGCTCGTGGCGCCCGCCGCACCCGCTACGCCGCCATTGTCAGCGTCGGCGGTAAACGAGCCTTCATAGGAGAGGAACTGCACGACGGCTCCGCCTCCGTCGATAAGCGCGAGCCCGTCCGGGCTTCCGTTCTGGATGCCAGACTGGTCAAACGAGAGGGCGCCAAAGCCGGCCCCCTCGTCATCGATGGTGCCTGTGAGGCCAATCGTGCCGTACAGGTCGCCGTTGGAGCCGTTGTACAACTCGACCGTCCACCCGGTGAGGTCCGTACCGGCAGGACCTGCGATCTCGACGAACTCGCCGGCGTCGGCGCCGGCGTCGTCGTAGTGGAACTCGTTGATAAACACGTCCTGCGCGCTCGCGGGGGCCGCCGCGAAGGCCACGGCAGCGACCGCCAGGAGGAGCGGGGTTCGGGAGAAGGGTAACAAGGTCATGCGTGGGATGGGGAGGACATCCCTATATACTGGAATCTGAGACGCTCGTGCGGAGGAATGGTCGCTTGGGGGGGCTGTGCTTGGAGCCCAGCCCTCAGATGGCGTAGGTCCCGAACACGCGCGCGCCCCGCCGACACGGGGCCGGCGGGGCGCGCGGGGCGGGGGCGCCGGAGGCGCCGCCGCCGTGGAGGCCTCGGCCTAGCGGACGACCGTCAGCGCCCGGGTCGCCGTGAGCCCCTCGCCCGCCACGCGGACGAGGTACGCCCCCGGGCGGAGCCGGCCCGGCGCGACCGACGCCTCGAGCGACCCGGCGACCGGCCCGTCGTGGAGCACGGCGACCTCCCGGCCCAGCGCGTCGAACACCGACACGCGGACGTCGCCCGTCACGGCCGCCAGGGCGACCGTCGCCCGGCCCGCGGCCGGGTTCGGGTAGACGGACACCGACGGCGCGGCCGGGTCGGCCTCGGCGGCGACGCCGGCGCCGACGGAGAGCTCGACCGAGAACCGGCCGGCGAGGACGCTGTCGCCCTCGGCCACCGTGAACGCGAACGGCTCGCCGGCGCCGAGCTCCGTCGACGTCGTCCCGTCGAAGAGCGTGACGACGACCGGGCGGCCGTCGACCTCGCTCGGCGTCCCGGCGAGGACCATCTCGTAGGCCCCCGGCTCCGGCACGCGGAGGTAGAGCGGCATCGCGAGGGTCTCGCCGACGCCCGGGGCCGGCCACGAGAGCGCGGCGTAGAGCGCGTCCGAGCCCTCGGGGCCCGGCGTGGCGAGCGTGGCGCCCGGCGGGCTGACGACGTCGAACCCGTCGAACGGGTCGAGCCCGTCGCCGCCGACGCCGAGCCGGAGGACGAGGACGTCGCCCGGGGCCTCGGCCACGAGGGCCTCGGCCGCGAGGCGGGTGGCCCCGTCGGCGCCGGCCGGCCGGACCTCGAGGACGACGGCCGACTCGCCGTCGGTCGGCTCGAACGCGGCCTCGGTGACCGACTCGCCGGAGCCGCCCGGGGCGTCCTCACCGACCGTCACGCGGACGCCGGCGGGGTCGCCGTCGGGCGTGACCTGGAGGACGACGACCGCGTACGGGTAGAGGTACGGCGAGGCGGCGTCGCAGCAGCCGAGCGCCGCGAGCGAGACCGGGACGAACGCGCCCGAGGTCGGGTCGAACACGAGGGCCACGTCGGCGAGCGCGCCGCCCTCGACCGTGAGGGCCGAGAGCGAGAGGGGCTCGCCGGACGGGTTCCCGACCGGGACGAGGACGCGGGCGGCCCCGTCGGCCTCGACCGTCGTCTGGGCGAAGGCCGTCGGGCCCGTCGGGGCCGAGCCGGTGAACGTGAGGTCGGCCCCGGGGTCGACGTCGACGAGGACCGGCTGGCCGGCCATGAGCGGCGTGGCCGGCCCGGCCGGGACGAACGCGCCGGCCCCGGCGTCGAAGACGAGGACGCCGTCGGCGCCCGCGGCCGCGGCCACGTCGCCGGCGGTCACGCCGTTGACGGGGAGCGAGAGGACGCGGAGCCCGCCGTCGCCGGTCGGGACCGTGACCGTCACCGGGTCCCCGTCGTTGTCGGAGATGATGACGGCTGTCAGGAACGGCGTGCCGAGCTCGTAGCCGGCCTCCTCCTCGCCCTCGGCCGGGGCGAGCGAGAGCTCGAACACCAGTGACTCGTTCTCCTCCGGCAGGAAGTCGTCGGTGATCGGGAGCGTGATCGTCTGACGAGTCGGCGAGGCCGGGCCCGACGAGAACGTGAGCGTCTGCGACGTGAACCCGCCAACGTCGGCCGGGTCGCCCGAGACGAGCGTGACCGTGACGTCGGTGTCGTTCTCCGGCACGTCGTCGGCGACGACCGTGATCTCGACCGACCCGTCGCCCTCGTCGACGGCGACCTGGGTGGACTCGAAGCGGATCTGCCCCAGCCCGACGTCGACGCCAGCGCCCGCGTCGCTCAGGCCGACGAGGAACACGAACTGCTCAGTCTGCGACGGCTCGAGCGACCCGACGTCGACCGCGATGGTGATCGCCTCGTCGGCGAGGTTCGAGCCCGTCGCCGGCGAGTCGTAGACGGACGGATCATAGGGGTCTCGGTTGTCGAACCCGCCGTAGGAGACGCGGGCGCGGGGGTCCTGCGAGACGTAGTAGAGTGGCTCGCCCGTGACCGGGCCCTCGGCTACGACGACCGCGCGGTTGTCCCCGGGGAAGTTCGAGAGTACCTCGTTGATGGTGCTGAAATCCCCCTCTGTATCACGATCCTGGTCAGGGTCGACGTTGCGGAGGTAGCGGACGTCATAGAGCGTCTCCGTCCCGACGTTTTCGAAGTCGATCTGGACGCGCATGGCCTCGTCGTCCACGGAGAACGAGACGGTCTGCGTGACCTGGAGCCCGTTGCCGGCGTCGCCGACGTACCGCGCTCCGAGCTCCGAGCCCGAGCTCAGGTTCTCGACCGAGACGTTGGCCACCTGGTTCACTCCGCCGCGTTCGTAGTTCGTCCGCACCACCGTCGAGCCGCCGGGGCTCAGCCGGTAGCCGACCGAGAACGACTCGAGCGGCGTGCCGGGCAGGAAAAAGTCGCCGGTCGGTGAGGGAGCGCCCTGACCGATTCCATCGGGATCAAATCCGTAGCCGATGTTCGAGTAGGGGCCCGGGCGGTAGAAACCGCCCGGGGCGTCGTTGGCGGTCCCGAACGAGCCGGACCCGCTGACGCCGACGACGATGTATAGGCCCTGGAGGAAGATGTCATCGCCGACCATCGCGCTCATAGCCGTCGCCCCGCTGCGGGCGTAGGGGATACGGGCGACAGGCAGGTCGGCGCCGACGGCGCGGACGCTGGAGGCTCCGGCGCGCGCGAGGGACTGCGCCACGCTTCCCGCGAGGACGGGGTCGACATCGAGCCCGACGATGAACCACGGGGCCGAGGTGCGGCCAGCGACGAGCGCTGCGAACGGAGCCAGATCGCCACGGAGGGCGGCCTGCGTGAGCTCGTCGCCCGCGCGGACCGGGAGGACCACGTGCGACGCCGCCCGCACGGCCCCGATCGGGGCCGTTTCGACCCGGGCGGGCGGTAGGAGGTCTGCTGTGCGGAGGACGTCGACCGCGGCGCGGGCGTCGGCCGTGCTCGGCGTCAGGACGAGAGTCGAGCCGTCCTGGGCTGAGGCTGCGGTGCCGCACACCACGCACAAGAGCGCTACGAGAAGACGGACTGGTTGCCCTCGGAGGGCGCGCGTAGAAACTGTCATGGGAGAGAGAGGGTGGGAGGGAGTCGCGGTCGGGCGGCGCTGCCTCTATGCGTTAGGGCCGAGTCGATATACCGAGAACGTGGCGAACGCGAGTCAAAAGAGGAGGAATCACTGTGCTCCCTGCGGATCGTCGGGGGGCGCTTCAGGCCCAAGGACGACAAGCGCCGAATCTAGCTCAGGGAGTTGGAATTGATACGCGCCAGCTGGGCTGGCAGTCAGTCGTTCCTCCCCTTGGCTGCCCCAACTTCATGACAGCGAGTCGTTGACGATCTTCAGTGCCTCCAGCGCCTTGTCGCGTCGCTCCCCGTGGTCGACCATCGGCGCCGGGTACGTCTCCCCGAGCGTGACCCCGGCCGCCTCGAGCACGGCGTCGGGCGCCTCCCACGGCGCGTGGATGTGCTTGGCCGGAAGGTCCGCCAGCTCCGGGACCCAGCGGCGGATGTAGTCGCCGTCGGGGTCGTGCTTCCGGCTCTGGGAGACCGGGTTGAAGATGCGGAAGAACGGCTGGGCGTCGGCGCCGGAGCCGGCGGCCCACTGCCAGCCCATCGTGTTGTTGGCGAGGTCGGCGCCGCAGAGGGTGTCCCAGAACCACCGCGCGCCCTCCTGCCACGGCACCAGAAGGTCCTTGGTCAGGAAGCTGGCCGTCACCATCCGGATCCGGTTGTGCATCCACCCGATGTGCCACAGCTGCCGCATCCCGGCGTCGACGAGCGGGTAGCCGGTCTGGCCCCGCTGCCACGCCTCGAGGTAGCTCGGCGTCGCGCGCCACGGCATCGCGGCGTACTTCGCCTTGAGGGGCTTAGAGGGCGTGTCGGGGAAGTGGTGGAGGACGTGGTATGAGAACTCGCGCCAGCCAATCTCGGTGAGGAAGACGTCGGCGTTCTCTCGCATGGCCCCGTTCGAGACCCACGCGTTCACCCGGTTCCAGACGGTGCGCGGAGAGATCTCGCCCCAGTGGAGGTGCGGCGAGAGCATCGACGTGTCGCGCGCGGCGGGGACGTCGCGGCCCTTCGGGTAGTGGGCGAGCACGTCGTCCAGGAACCCGTCGAGGCGGACGAGGGCGCCGGCCTCGCCGGGCGTCCACTCGTCGCGCATTCCGGCGGCCCAGTCGACGCCGTCCTGCGCCTCGGGGGTGAGCTCGAGGTCCTCGAGGTCGACGGAGTCGGGCCACGACGCCGGCGCCTTCGTCCCGCCCATCCGCGGGACGCCGAGCGGTTCCTCGACCGTCATCTGGTCCTTGGCCTTTTTCCAGAACGGGGTGAACACCTTGTAGGG
>JAAXJP010000228.1:18032-19354 GCA_012269805.1 Rubrivirga sp. | reverse complement strand
GTCGTGGAGGATCCGGCCGGCAAACTGGCGGACCTCGACGCCGGCCGCTTCGAGCCCGTCTTTGACGTCGGCGTCGCGCTGGCGGAGGGCCGGGGCGAGGCGCGACTGCCAGACCACGCGGTCGGCGCCGGTCGCTTCGCACACCGCTTCCAACTCGTCAAGGCTGCCGCCCCGACGGAGGATCAGCCGGCTGCCCTTCTCACGGAGCGCGTCGTCGAGGGCCCTCAGCGACGCGTGGAGCCACCAGCGGTGCGCCCCGCCGGGCGCCCAGTCGCCCTCCTCGTCGGGCGCCCACACAAAGACCGGGACCACGCCGCCGCGCTCGACGGCGTGCGTAAGCGCGGCGTGGTCCGACAGGCGGAGGTCGTTGCGAAACCAGACGACGGTGGCAGGCATGGGCGCGGGGAGGGGGGCTCCGCCTACCCGCGGGGGGGCACCACCCGTTCCGCCCGCCTCGGGAGTCAGGCGGACCCTGCCGGGCTACTCCTCTTCGTCGGCCGCGTCGAGCGTGAGGACCTCCTCGGTCGGCTGGTAGCTCTCGCCGTAGAAGTCCGTGTCGCGCCACGTGTGGATCTCCTCGTAGACGGCGCGGACGAGGTCGAAGGCCTCCTCGTCGGTCGTGTCCTCGGGCGACCACAGGAGGATCTCGAGCTCGTTGATCTCCTTCGTCGCGAGCGAGCGGCGGCGGTAGCGGAGGCGCTCGACGTGGCGGAACCCCTCGCGCTCGTAGAACCGCTGGCGCTTGACGGTGTCCGTGTCGTCGTAGTCGGCCGGCTCGACCTCGAGGAGGATCGGCTTGCCCTTGGCCTTGAGCATGTCGAGGAGCCGTTTCCCGAGCCCCTGCCCGCGCGCCTCCTTCGCGACCAAGAGGTAGTCGACGAACACGAGCCGCTCGCCCTCGACGTAGAGCAGGACGTGGTGGTCGCCGTGGTCGACGTGGTAGACGTCGCCGCGGTCGTCGAGGAGCGCCTCCATGTGCTCGCGCGACTTCATCTCCTCGATCGGGAAGTAGCGCTTGAGCTTCTCGTACCAGTGCATCGGGCTCGGGGAAGTCGGTGAGTGCAGCCTAACCCGCCCTGGCGGCCGCGCGTTGTGGGGCGCCGGTGAAAGCCCGACCGACTCGGCCCGCCTCGGCGCCGAGGAGAGGGGAGTCGGCTAGATGCCGACGCGGAGCACCTCGACCGTGACGGCGGCGAAGTGGCAGACGCTCCCGGCGAGGACGAACCCGTGCCACACGGCGTGGGCGTAGCGCCAGCGGGCGAGGTAGAACAGCGTCCCGACCGTGTAGGCGAGGCCGCCGCCGACGAGCCACGCGAGCGTCG
>JAAXJP010000228.1:0-18022 GCA_012269805.1 Rubrivirga sp. | reverse complement strand
CCGGGGAGGGCCTCGCGGAGCGGCCCGGTCGCCACGACCACGAGCCAGCCCATCGCCACGTAGACGAGCGTCGAGAGCTTTTTGAACCGGCCGGTAAAGAACAGCTTGAACACGATGCCGACGAGGGCGAGGCCCCAGATCGTCGCGAACAGCGACCAGCCCCACGGCCCGCGGAGGCCGCCGAGCAGGAACGGCGTGTACGTCCCGGCGATGAGCCCGAAGATGGCGCAGTGGTCGAGCGTCTTGAGCTTGCGCTTGGCGTCCTCGAACGGGATGGCGTGGTACAGCGTCGACGAGACGTAGACGAGGACCATCGTCCCCACAAAGACCGACACTCCGACAATCGTCCAGGGGTCGCCGGTGAGGACGGACAGCGTGACGAGGACCGCGCCGGCGCCGACGCTCAGGAGCACACCGAGCCCGTGCGTGATCGCGCTGGCGACTTCGTCGGCGAGCGAGTAGGCAGGCTTGGCGGACATCAGCATGGGAGAGAGGGCAGGTAGGCAACGGCCGACGGCCCGCGTGGTGCCCGAGGCGGGCAGAGCGGGGGCGTCCCCTAGCCGTCGGTCGGGGAACGGTCGGCGACCGGTGCCCAGACGGGCTCGTCGACGCCGGCCGCGTGGTTGACCCAGCGGGCGAGCGTGAACAGGAAGTCCGAGAGCCGGTTGAGGTAGTGGAGCGCGTCGGCCGAGATCTCCTCGAGCGCGGCCGTCTCCACGACGTGGCGTTCGGCGCGGCGGCAGACCGTCCGCGCGAGGTGGAGCGCGGCGGCGGCCGGCGTCCCACCCGGGAGGACAAAGTGCTTGAGCGGCGCCAAGTCGGCGGTGAGCGCGTCGATGTCGGCCTCCAGCTGCTCGGTGTGCGCGGCCTCGATCCGGGGGACGGGGTACTTGGTGTCGCCCGGCGAGGCGAGGTCGCCCCCGAGGACGAACAGCTCCTCTTGGATCCGGCCCAGGAGGCCGTCGGCCCGCTGGCGGAGATCGTCGTCGGCGTCGGCGAGCGCGGCGCGGGCCATCCCGAGCGCGGCGTTGGCCTCGTCGACCGTCCCGTAGGCGGCGATGCGGGGGTGGCTCTTCGCCACGCGCCCCCCGCCGAAGAGGGCCGTCGTGCCGTCGTCGCCGGTGCGGGTGTAGACCTTCACGGGAGGGAACGGGGGAGGAAAAGGGAGGGGGCGGTCGCTAGCGTCGGACCTCGCCCGCCGCCGCCCGCGCCACGCCAAGGTACCGGACTCTGGGTGCAGATCCGGCCCATTCGACCTAGGCAACGACGCCGAACGCGCGGCGGAGGAGGGCGGGCGTGAGGACGTCGGTAGGTGGGCCGTCGGCGGCGAGCGTGCCGCCAGCCAGCACCCAGAGGCGGTCGGCGAAGGCGGCGGCCCGGTCGAGGTCGTGGAGCGCGGCGACGACGGTCTTGCCCGCCTCGGTGAGCGCGCGGAGGCGGTCGAGGAGGTCGAGCTGGTGGCGGACGTCGAGGTGGGCCGTCGGCTCGTCGAGGAGGAGGAGGGGGGCGTCCTGCGCGAGAGCCTGCGCCAGCGCCACGCGTTGCTGCTCGCCGCCCGAGAGCTGCGTCACGGGCCGGCCCGCGAGCGCGTCGAGGTCGACGGCCCCCAGCGCGGCGTCGACGCGCGCGCGGTCCTCGCCGCCGAGCCGCTCGGCCCAGCCGAGGTGCGGCGCGCGGCCGAGGGCGACGAGCTCGCGGGCCGTGAAGTCGACGGCGAGGTCCGCCTGCTGGCGGACGAGGGCGACCTCGCGGGCGCGATCCTTCGCCTTCCAGCCCGTGACCTCGCGGCCCCGGAGTGCCAGCCGGCCGGCGTAGGGGAGCAACCCTGCGATGGCGCGGAGGAGCGTTGTCTTCCCCGCCCCGTTCGGCCCGACGAGCGCGATCCGCTCGCCCTCCGCCACCCGGAACGAGACGTCGGCGAGCACCGAGCGGCCGCCGAGCGACACGCCGAGCCCGTCGGCCGCGAGGACCTCGGGCACGGAGCGGGGAGACGGAGCGTTCATCGGAGCCATCACGGTCCGCCCATGCTACGCCCGACTCTCGCCGTCCTCGTCCTCGTCCTCGCCGGCTGCGACTCGAACCAGGACGCGGAGCAGCAACTGTTCGAGGACCAGGCGTTGTTCTCCGCCGTGGAGGGGATCACCGAGACCGAGGCGGCGCCGTATGCCGTGGTCGCGCGCGACGCGTCGGATTGGCGGATCGGGCCGGCCTACGTCAACCGGGCGTCGCTCCTGCAGCTGCCGGCGCCCAACCCCGTCCGCCTCGGCGAGGCCGTGAGCTTCCTCGTCGACACGCAGGGCCTCCCGGGCGGGCTCCAACTCTACGTGCTGCTGGAGGACCCGGGCACGGGCAACGTCGACCTGTTCCCGATCGCGGACCCGAACGCGCGCCAGCCCGAGGCCGCGCAGCCGGGGTTTTACCCGTTCTCGATCAGCGCGCGGCAGATCGCGCTCGGCGGCGCCGGTCTGTACCGCGTCGTGCTCCTCGACGGGACGTCGGGCGTCGTGACTTACGGCGACATCGAGGTGACGAACTAGCCCCGGTCACCCGCCGGCGGTCCGGGCCTGGAGGCGCTCGAAGTAGCGCTTGATGAGCTCCTGGTAGTCGGGCGCGTAGCCGCTCTCCAGGGCGCGGATGAGGTCGCCGCGGACGCGGTCGGCCGGCCGGCCCGGGCGGGGCGCCGAGGCGGGCGGAGCCGCACGCGTCTGGCCCCGCTGGGCCTCGCGCTGCTGCTCGCGCCCGCGCTGGTTGACCGACTCCTCGGCCTGGAGGAGCCGCTCCAAGATCTGCTGCTGACGGGGCGCCGTCCGCCGGTCGAGCCCGCCGCGGCGCATCTGCTCGGCCGACTCCCGCATCTGCTCGCCGACGCGCTGGAGCGCGCTCCGGTCGTTCGGGTTGAGGCCCTCGCCGGCGCCCTCGACGGCCCGCTCCAGCTGGCGACGGATCGCCTCTTGCTGCTCGGCCATCTGGCGGAGCCGGCGCCCCTGATCGCCCGACATCCGCTCGCCGGCCGATTCGTTGAGCATCTGCTGGATGCGCTGGTTGAGCTGCTGCTGGGCCCGGCCGAGCTGCTGCATCTGCTCCGGCGACATGCCACCGCTCCCGCCGCCCTGGCCGCCGCCGCCTTGCCCGCTCTGGTTCTGCTGGTTCTGGAGTTGGTCGAGGACGTCGGCCAGGAGGAGCGCGAGCTCGTTGAGGTGCGTCATCGCCGACCGCTGGTGGCCGGCGGCGGGGCCGGAGCGGCGGTCGGCGAGGCGCGTCACGGCGAGGTCCATCTCGCGGCGGCCGTCGGCGGCGCGCTCCTCGACGCGCGGCCCGAGCGAGGGGACCGTCTGCGCCACGCGCCCGAGCGTGTCGGCGACCGTGCGGAGGGCGTCGCGGAGCTCGCTCTGCTTCCGGGCCGCCGGGACGAGCGCGGGGCTCCCGTTGGGAAGGACGCCCGTGTCGGAGGCCAGCTGCTCCTGGTCGCGTGAGATGGTGAGGACGTCCTCGAGCGCGCGGCGGAGCGCGGCCTGGTCGACCTGCCGCTGCTGGCCCTGCATCTGCTGGCTCTGCTGCCGCATCCGGCTCGCCATCTGGCGGAGCTGCTGCGACATGTTCTGCTGGCCCTCCTGCGCGTCCTGGAGCTGGTTCCGCTCCAACTGCTGGGCGTTCTCCTCCATCTGCTGCGGGAGGCCGCCGTCCTGCCGCATCTGCTGGCGCATCTCCTCGACCGCGTCCTGCGGCGCGTTCCGGACGTCCTCCAACTGCTCCTGCAACCCGTCGAGCTGCTCCTGGAGGCGCTCGGCCTCCTCGCGGGCCCGGCGCTGCTCTTCCGCGAGCCGCTCGCGCTCGGCCTGCGACTGGCGCTCGCCCCGCTGCTGGCCGGCCTGCGGCTGGTTCTGCTGCTTGCCTCTTGGCTGCCGGGCGTCCTGGCGCTCGCCATTTTGCCGCTCGGAGTCCTGGCGCTCGCCGTCCCGGCGTTGCTCGTCGGCGCGGCGCTCGGCGTCGGGGCGGTCCGCCTCGGCGTCCTGGCGGAGGGCCTCGGTCTCGCGGGCCAGTTCTTCCTCTGTCTCCGCGAGATCCTCGGCACGGCGGGCGATCTCCTCCATTTCGACGGCCGCCTCCAGCCGCTTCATTAGCTCCATCGACCGCTCGAGGCGGCGGCGGAGCTCCTCCTCGGACGCCGCGGCCTCGTCGGCCTGCTCGAGCATGTCGCGGAGGTCGAGCTTCTCCATCGCCTCGCGGAGCCGCTCGAGCGCGTCGCGGACCTCCGGGGTGTCGAGCTCTTCCAGGACCCGCTGCATGTCGTCGAACTGCCGCTGGAGGTCGTCCGAGCCGAGGTCCTCGCGCTGCATCTGCTCGCCGAGCTGGCGCATCTGCTCGCGGAGCTGCTGGGCCTGGTCGCGCATGGCGTCCTGCTGGCGGAGGAGTTCGTCCACTTGCCGTCGGTCCTCCCAGTCGGGGTCGACGTTCTCGCGGAGCTCGTCGCGGAGCCGCCGGAACCGCTCGCCCGACTCCTCGGCGTCGTCCCGGAGCTCTTCGAGCGCGTCGACGGTCGAGTCGCGGCGGGCGCCGAGGTCGTCCATCCGGTCCGCCAGCGACGGGTAGCGGAGGGTGAACAGCGGGGTCCGCGCCGTCTTGCCGCCCGCGGCGTCGTTGTCGGTGATCTGGCCGTAGAACTCGACGACGTCGCCGGGCCGCGCGCCGGGCACCCGCCAGTCGACCGTGACGTCCTGGTCGAGCGGCCGCGTGCGGACGCCGAGGCCGAGGGCCCGGGCCGCCGACGTGCTCCCGCCGCGCGTCACGCGGTAGACGAGCCGCCCGCCCCGGAAGCCGAAGTCGTCGGTGACGCGGAAGACGAGGCGCCGGGCGCCGCCGTCGAGCGACCCGTCGGCGCCCTCCACGAGCGCGATCTGCGGCGGGCCGTCCGAGAGCACGCCGAGGCGGTACGTCGCGGGGTCGGTGTTCTCGAGCCCACCGGCGGACCGGAGGTGGACGGTGTAGGTCCCGGCGGCCCGCAGGCGGAACTGGCCGAGCGCGGCCTCGCTGCCGAGGCGGAGCGGCACGCGCTGGCTCCGGCCGTCCTCCCACGCGATGCGGAGCCACGCCTCGACGGGCGCCGGCCCGCCGTGCTGGACCTGCACGCGGACGGCCGACCCCACGAGCCCCGTCGCGTCGCCGACGCCCTCGGGGAGCTGGCGCGCGCTCCGCCCGCTGTAGCCCGGCGGGACCACGGCCACGCGGACGCCCCGCACGAGCGGCCGGTCGACGGCGCGGACCGTGTACCACGGCGTCCGCACGCCGTCGGCCTCGAGGCGGTAGCGGAGGTCGGCACGGACGGCCTCGATGGTGTGCTGGAAGACGGCGCCCTCGGCCTGGAGGCGGACCTCCTCGGTCGCGCGCTCGTCGGCTCGGCCGTACTCGATCGTGGCGGCCATCGGCAGCTCCTGGCCGACGGCCCGCGTCGTGACCTCGAACGCCGCGCCGCGCGTGACCTCGGCGTCGCCGGGGTCGACGACCAGTTGGAAGGGGGCGGGCGGGGCGAAGTAGACGCCGGGCGCGAGCAGCCGTCCGGCGGCGGCCGTCATCGACTGGGGCCAGAGCGCGAAGCCGAGCGCCAAGAGGGAGAGTGGGACGAGGGCCCACCGCGCCGCCTGCTTCGCCGGGCCGAACGCGTGGACCCGCTCGAAGGGGATCTGCGAGACCTCGCGCCCGAGCGCGTCGAGGGCCGCCGCGTGGAGGTGCTGGTCGTCCCCCGAGTCGTGGCCGTCGGCGAGGTCGAGAAGCGTCGCCAGCCGGTCGTCGGCGCCGGGGTAGTCGCGGCCCGTCCGGCGGACGACCGCCCGCTCGTCGAGGCCGGGCAACAGGCCCCACCCACGCAGGAGCGGGACGAGCACGAACGCGACCGTCAACGCCGCGAGGGCGAGGGCAATCAGCCAGAACAGCGCCGTGCGGAGCTCGACGCCGAGCCAGACCGCGGCCTCGGCGGCGACGGCCAGCCCCGCGAGGGCCCCAACGGCGCCGAGCGTCACGAGCGCCCCGTGCGCCACGGCCGCGCCCGTCAGCCGGCGGCGCGCGGCGCGGATCCGGCGGCGGAGCGAGGAGACGACGGGGGAGGAGCTCACGGGCGGGAAGGGGCGGAGCGGGAAGCTAGCGGGAGACAGGACGCCAACGAGCCCGAGGATCCCGGATTGCCCCGCCCCCGGATCGATTCTCGACGGTGCCCGCTCCGGCGCCGAGGCGGGCGGGGTCGTCCGTGGATCTCCGGGAATGGCGGCGGGCGATAGCATCTGGGCCTGTCGCTCGTCCCCGTCCCGATGCCCGTCCTCTACGTCTCTGCTGAGTGCGCCCCCTTCGCCAAGGTCGGCGGTCTCGCCGACGTCGTTGGCGCGCTGCCGCGAGCGCTCGCCCAGCGCGGCGTGTCGTCCGGCGTCGTGATGCCGTTCTACGGCGGGCCGGACGGGCGGCTGGCGCAACGGGCGGGCGAGATCGCGTCGGTCCATACCGGCGTCGTGTTTTTCGAGGGCGAGTGGTTCCCGTTCGAGGTGTTCCGCTCCGAGGCCCTGCCGGACGCCGGCGCCGAGGTCCCGCTCTACCTCGTCCACGAGCCCGAGCACTTCGGAGACGACGGCGTCTACTTCCGGGCCGCCGACAACGCGTGGTTCCGTCACGGCGAGGTCCGCTACCTCGTGTTCCAACTGATGGTGCTCGACTGGCTCCGCTCCGAGCACACGCCGCTCGACGGCGCCGACCTCCTCCACCTCCATGACCATCACACGGGTCTCGTCCCGGCGCTCCTCACCGGCGACTCCGCCAACGAGGGGCTCCGCGACCTGCCGACCGTCTTTACGGTCCACTCGGCCGACCACCACGGCGAGATCCCGTGGCGCCGGTGGACGAACGTCGGCGTGCCGGTGCGGAACTGGGAGTCGCTCGACCACCTCGGCGTCGTCAACAGCCTGAAGGCCGGCGTCGAGCACGCGGACCGCGTGACGACCGTGAGCCCGACGTACGCCGAGGAGCTCAAAGCCGGCCCCGAGCCGTCGCACGGCCTCGACTACGCGTCCCAGATGGCGGGGGACCGGATGTCCGGCATCGTCAACGGCGTCGACCCGGCGGTCTGGGACCCGGAGGCAGACCCGCACCTCCCACACCCGTTTTCGGCTGAGGACCTCCGCGGGAAGGCCGCGACGAAGCGCGCCGTCTGCGCCGACCTCGGTCTCGACGCCGCCCGCCCGCTCCTGGCGTTCGTCGGCCGGCTGACACCCGAGAAGGGGGCGGAAGTGCTGGCTCCCGGCCTCGAGCGGATCCTCGACCAGACCGAGGCGGCCGTGGCCGTGCTCGGGTCGGGCTACGCCGAGCACGAGGCCGCGCTCCGCGAGGTCGCCGACCGCGCGCCCTCGGACCGGTTCTCGCTCACGCTCGCCTTCGACGAGACCCTGGCGCACCGGCTCTATGGCGCCGGCGACTTGTTCCTGATGCCCACGAAGCAGGAGCCGTGCGGGCTCGGCCAACTCTACGCGATGCGCTACGGGGCTGTCCCCGTCGTCCACGCCGTCGGTGGGCTGCGCGACACGGTGGTCCCGGTCGACGGCGAGGCCGGGACGGGCCTCCGGTTCGAGGCCTTCACGCCCGAGGCCTTCGCCGAGGCCGTCCGCCTCGGGCTCGCGCTGGACCCGGCCACCTATGCGGCCGTCCAGCAGCACGGGATGCAGACCGACCACTCATGGGCGTCGTCGGCCGCTGCCTACGCCGCCCTCTATCGCGATCTCGGGCTGGCCGTGGGGTGACCGGAATCGCTCGCTCGGGAGGGCGCCGAGCCGAGAGGGGCTCACGTCATCGTTTCGGGAGCTCCCAGACGCATCGGATCTATCTCGGACGGCGGCCTTATTTAGGAGTCCCTCTCGACTCCCACCCCTCATGCGCGACACCTTGGCCGTCATCCTCGGGGGTGGCGCGGGCTCCCGGCTCTTTCCGCTTACCCGCCATCGTTCGAAGCCCGCCGTGCCCCTCGCGGGGAAGTACCGGCTCATCGACATCCCGATCTCGAACTGCGTCAACAGCGAGCTCATGCGGATGTTCGTGGTCACGCAGTACAACTCGGCCAGCCTCAACCGCCACGTCGCGCGGGCCTACCGGTTCGACCGGTTCGGCCACGGGTTCGTGACGATCCTCGCGGCCGAGCAGACGCCGGACTCCGACAAGTGGTACCAGGGCACGGCCGACGCCGTGCGCCAGTGCCTCCAGCACATCGACCCGTACCCGCACCGCCGCGTGCTCATCCTCTCGGGCGACCAGCTCTACCGGATGGACTTCAACACGCTGGCCTCGCACCACCGCTCGAGCTGGGCCGACCTCACGGTCGCCACGATCCCCGTCACGGCCGACGACGCGCCGGCGTTCGGCATCCTCAAGACCGACGCCGACGGGGTCATCACCGAGTTCCACGAGAAGCCGGCGCGCGACCAACTCGACGGGCTCGACAGCCCCGTCTCGGCCAAGATGCGCGAGCAAGGGCGCATCTACCTCGCCTCGATGGGGATCTACATGTTCGAGCGCGACGTGCTCCGGGAGGTCCTCCTCACCGACCCCGACCAGACCGACTTCGGCCACCAGATCATCCCGGCCGCCATCCGCGAGCGCCGCGTCGTGAGCTACCCGTTCGACGGGTACTGGTCGGACATCGGGACCGTCCGGTCGTTCTACGAGGCCAACATCGCCCTCGCCACGCCCAACCCCGAGTTCGACTTGTACGACGAGGACGCGCCGCTCTACACGAACGCCCGGATGCTCCCGCCGGCCAAGGTCCAGCACTCGGACGTCCGCAACTCGATGATCTGCGAGGCCGCCGTGGTCACGAACGCGACCATCGAGGACTCCGTCGTCGGCATCCGGTCGTTCGTCTCCGACGGCGCCACGCTCCGGCGGACGGTCATGCTCGGGGCCGACTACCACCCGTGGCGCGACCCGTCGAGGCGGCCCGGCCTGAACCCGCCGCCGGCGCCGGGCATCGGCCCGAACAGCGTGGTCGAGGGGGCCATCATCGACAAGAACGTCCAGGTCGGCGCCGACTGCCGGATCACGAACGCCGACGGCGTCGAGGAGGCCGACGGCGACGACTGGTTCATCCGCGACGGCCTGATCGTGCTCCCCAAGAACGCCATAATCCCGGACGGGACCGTCATCTGACCCCGCCCGCCTCGGCGCCGCGGCGGAGGACGGGGCACGCTTCCGAAATGACGCCCCGACTCCGGCCGGCTACCGAGGCGGACCACGCGTTCCTGTGGCGTCTCCACTGCGAGGCGATGCGGACGTACGTCGAGGCCACGTGGGGCTGGGACGAGGCCGACCAGCGTCGGCGGTTCGACGCGACCTTCGAACCGGAGCGGGTGTAGATCTAGGTGGTCCCCGAATCAAAAAAAAAAAAAATACAGGTCGAGCGGCGGTCAGACGAGGTGGTCCTCGTGGCCGTCGAGGTCCTCCCGGAGTGGCAAGGGCAGGGGATCGGAACGCGAGTGGTCTCTCGCGTCGTGGAAGAAGCGGGGGGCGTCCCCGTATCGCTTCAGGTGCTGAAGGTGAATCCGGCGCGGGCGCTGTACGAACGCCTCGGGTTCGTGACCGACGGCGAGACTGCCACGCACGTCACGATGCGCCGACCGGTTCGGTAGTGGGCGCAAAGCCCCCCGACCCGATTGGGGTGGGTCACTCCACGACGTGCTGGCTGAACGCGACCGGCGCGGCGGCGAAGAACGGGACTGTCAGTGCCCACGTCTCGCGGAACAAGTCGGACCGGCGATAGGCCTGGAGCGCCGCGTCGTCGTCCCAGCGGCTGAACGTCGTGAGGACGTTTGGGAAGCGGGCGTCGCGCCACAGCTCGAGGTGCCGGCACCCAGGCGCCCCCGCGATCTTCGGGCGGACGCGGGAGAACAGGTCGAGGAAGTCGTCGACCGCCGCTGGGTCGAACGTCATTCGGACAGTGCGGAGGAGCATGGGGGCGTTGGGGGATCAGAGGGCCGGTGCCCACCCCCATCGCTCGAACGCCACCTCCGCGCCGGAAGGCGCCTCGGCCCAGCGAGAGGGGAGGTGGGCGAGGCCGTCGGAGACCGCGAGCGAGAGGGCAACATGGGAGCCTTGAGCGCCAGCGGGGGCGACGTGGAGGCGGCCGTCGGCGTCTCGGCGGGCGGTCACGCGAGCAAACGTGTGGAGGCCGGCGGGCTTCGAGAGGGGGGCGTCGAGCGTGGCCGGCTCGGTGGCCGGGCCCGTCGGCCGCCCGAGGCAGGCGCGGAGAAGCGGGCGGACGTAGACCTCGAAGCACACGGCGGCGCTTACGGGGTTGCCGGGCAGCCCGACGACCGGCCGCCCGCCGAGCGTCCCGAACGCGAGCGGCTTGCCGGGCCGCTGGCGGACCTTCCAGAACGCCCACTCGGCCCCGCGCTCGTCCAGCACCGTCCGGACGAGGTCGCGCTCGCCCATCGACACGCCGCCCGCGAACACGAGGACGTCCGCCTCGGCGGTCGCGTCGAGGACCCGGGCGATGGCGGGTGCTGTGTCGCGGGCCACGAATGGGCCGACGACGGCGCCGCCGGCGGCCTCGGCCTGCGCGGCCAGCCCGGGGCCGTTCGAGTCGCGGATCAGGCCCGGGCCGGGCGCCTCCGCCACGTCGACCAGCTCGTCGCCGGTGGCGATGACGGCGACGCGCGGCCTCCGGCGGACCTCGACGGTCGCCGCGCCGACCGACGCGAGCAGACCGAGCACGCCCGGGGTCACGAGCGTGCCGGCGTCGAGGACGGGCGAACGGTCTCGAAGCCACTCGCCGGCCCAGCGGATGTTCGCGCCCGCTTCCGGGGTCGCGTCGAACCGGACCCGGTCGCCATCGCGGGTTGCGCGTTCGACCGGAATCACGGCGTCGGCGCCGGCCGGGACCGGGGCGCCGGTCATGATGGCGACGGCGGCGCCGGGCGGCAGGGGAGGGGGCGCCTCGCCCGCATGGACGGTTCCAACGAGGGGGAGCGAGGCGGCCCCGGCGAGGTCGGGACGACGGACGGCGAATCCGTCCATCGCCGAGGCGTCGAACGGCGGTTGGTCGCCGCGGGCGACGACCGGCGCCGCCAGCGTCTGCCCGACGGCGTCGCGGAGGGGGACGGTCTCCGCCGCCGTCGGCCGCGCCGCCGCGAGGACGACGCGCCGGGCGTGCTCGACGGAGACGAACGTGTCCATGGCCGGGGCCCCGCCTGTCGGCGCTGACCTGACGGCTCGGCGCCGAGCCGTCAGGTCAGCCGCCGTAGCCGAAGAGGCCCATGAACTTGGTCGCGAACGGGACCGAGCCCTTCATCTTCACCTTCCCCTGCATCATGGCCATCATCGGGTTGAGCTCGCCGTTCTCGATGGCGACCCAGTCCTCGGTCTTGGCCGTGAGCCGGAGCGTCGGGTCTTCCGGGACCTCGCCCTCCATGATGTCGAGCTCGCCGTGGTGGACGTACAGCGTGACGTCGCGGGCGTCGTCGCCGGTCAGGTTCATGTAGACCTTGTCGTCCATGGACTGGGCCTTCGCGCTGTTGAAGCGGTCGGGGTAAGACGCGAGGACTTCGTCGAAGTTGGCGTAGCGAGCCATCGTGAGGGAGGGGGAATGGAGAGGGGCCGGAGAAGATAGGCCGGTCGGAACCGCACGTACGGCCTCGCGTGGCCCGCGTTCTCCCCCCGACCCCCATGCCGCCCGAGTCGTCCGTTTCCGTCGCTACGCCTCGCGGGCTCGTGACCATCACCTCAGGTCCGGCGCGGTCGCGGCGGGCGCGGTCCCGAGCGGAGGCCCACCGTGACTTCCTGGCCGGTCACTGGGCCGAGCTCTCGGCCGCGGCCTACGAGGGCTACCGGCGGCACGGGGCTGGCGCCGTCGTCTTGTGGCGGAGCGAGAAGCCACGCCGGTTCCGCCCGCGACCCTTCGAGCCCGAGCGGCTGTTCTACACGACCCAAATCCACAACCTCCCCGGCACGACCGAGTCCGACTTCGACGGCTGGGAGGCCCACCAACTGGAGACCTACGATCCCGACGCCGAGGGGCTGGTCGTGTTCGTCGAGGGCGGGGGCGTGGTCGGGTACCGCGTCGCGGGGCAGCCGTCGCCGCCGGAGGCGTTGCAGGCCTCGCGCGCGCGGGCCAACTAGAACCGTTGGAGCCGGGCGGGGGCCGCCGCTTTTGGCACGCTTGTCGGGGGCGCGCCGTTCGTGCCCTGTCGCCCCGTTCGCGGTCGGCGTAGCTTCGCATCGAACCCGACCCCCGACCGCCCGGCGCCTCCGCTACCCCGCACTCCGTTTCCTCTTCTCGTGGTCTCGATGCGCTCCGCGCCGTCGGTTCGTCTCCCGCTCGTGTTCCTCGCCCTCGCCGGGCTGGGGATCGGCCTGTCGGGGTGCAAGCCCGGCACGGCGCTGCACAGCCGGTACAACAACTTCCGGGCGTACTACAACACGTTCTACAACGCGGAGCGGTCGCTGGAGGCGGGGGAGGGCGCGCTCGAGCGCTCGGCCGTGACGGTCGATCGGAACCAGCTCGTGGCCGTGTTCCCGGTGACGAGCTCGGCCGGGACCACCGGGCCGTTCCAGGAGGCCATCGACAAGAGCGCCGACCTCCTCCGCGAGCGCCCGTCCTCGAAGTGGGCCGACGACGCGCTCCTCGTGATCGGGAAAGCGTACTTCTACCAGCGCAACTTCGCCGGGGCCGACCAGAAGTTCCGCGAGACGATGGCCGCCGCCGAGGCCGTGGGCGACGAGCGGCTGGGGGACGAGGCCCGGTTCTGGCTGGGCCGCACGTACGCGGCCTCGAACCGGTTCGACGAGGGCGTCGCGCTTCTAGAGGAGGGCCTGGCCGATGACGAGGGCGACCAGCGGTGGCACCCCCAGATGCGGCTCGCGCTCGGCGAGCTCTACGCCCGCGCCGGCCGGTGGGACGAGGCGGCCGAGGAGCTCCGCCTCGGGGCCCCAGAGGAGGGGGACGCCGACGTCGCCGCGCGGGCCTACGTCCTGTTGGGGCAGGTCGAGGAGCAGGCCGGGCGGTGGGACGACTCGGCTCAGGCCTACACCGAGGCGCTCCGGCGTAACCCGGCCTACGAGCTCGGCTACGCCGCCCGCGTCGGCCGCGCGCTCGTGATCGGGCTCCAGGCCGGTCGCCCGCAAGAGGGGCTCGACATCATCCGCTCGATGCGGTCGGACGACAAGAACTACGACCGCCGGGGCGAGCTGGCGCTCATCGAGGCCCGCCTCCGCGCGGCCGACGGGCAGACCGACCGCGCCTTCGGCCTCTTCCGCGACGTCCTCTACGAGGAGACGCTCGCGGGCCAGAGCGTCCGCGGGCAGGCCCACTACCGACTCGCCGAGTTCTACCGCGACGTCCTCGACGACTACGTTCGCGCGTCGGCCCACTTCGACACGGCCGCGACCTCGCTCCGGGCGCCGTCCCCCGACGTCCGCCCCACACGGAGCGCCATCCTCGACGCGCCGAGTGAGGCCCAGACCTACCGCGCGCTCGCCGAGACGGCCCGGCTCATCGCGGACACCGACTCGCTGCTCGCCCTCGGCGACCTCTCGGAGGAGGAGTTCCAGGCGCGGATCGAGGAGATCGAGGCCGTGCGGCTCCGCGAGTACCGTGAGGAGCAGCGCCGGCTCCAGGAGGCGCGGACGGCCCAGGAGTTCAGCGGCGGAGGGGTGGTCGAGTCTGAGGGCGTCAGAAGGGCACAGCCCAACTCCCCCCCGCCGACGGCGGACGCGGGCTTCCTCTCGTACCGGGCGCCCTCGTCGATCCAGGCCGGGCTCATCGCGTTCGAGCAGGTCTGGGGCGACCGCCCGCTCGTGCCCAACTGGCGCCGCCGGGCGGCCATCCAGGCCGGCGACGTGTCCTCGGCCCGGGGCGTGGTCGAGGGCGAGGTCGAGGGCGGGTTCGGGATCAACGAGGGGCCGCCGCCGCTCGACCTGAGCGCGGTCCCGCGGACGCCAGCCAAGCGGGCCGAGCTGGTGACCGAGTTGGCCGGCCTCCGCTACGAGCTCGCCAACGCGTTCTTCCTCTCGCTCGGCCGGGCCGACACCGCCGCCGCCCTCTACCGAAGGATCCTCGCCGACACGCCGGACCTCCCGGTCGCCACCCGGGCCCGATACGCGCTGGCCGAGATCGAGCGGGCCGCCGGCCGGGAGGACGCCGCCCGCCCGCTCTACGAGGCCGTCGCCGCCGCCGACTCCGCTGACGCGCTCCGGCGGGCCTCCCGCATCCGCCTCGGGCTCGAGCCGGAGGGGGCTGGGGCTCCGGTGGACTCGAGCGCGGCGTCGTCGCCGGCCTACGACGCGGTGCGGAAGCAATGGCGCGGCGGCGACGCGCTCGGCGCGGCCGATGCGTTCGTCGCGCTCGGTGACGCCGACCCGGACGCCGCGGTCGCCCCCCGCGCCTACCTTGCCGCCGCCATCGCTTACACCGACTGGACAGGGCGGGACTCGACGGCGCTCGTCCGCCCGATGCCGGACAGCCTGATCTCGCCCGTTCTCTTCGCCGTCGCCGACTCGTTGTCACGGGGGGAGATGGCCGCGGTCGCCGAGGCCTACGCCGCGGAGCAGGAGATGGATGGCGATTCGCTCGCCGTCCCGCCTGACTCGCCCGTCTCCCCGCCCGCGGAAGGCGAGGCCCGCGCTCAGGACGACGACGTCGAGTCGCCGCGCCTGGCCGACGACGACCCGTCGGTCCGCCGGCCGAGAGTCCTGGACGATGACGAACCGGGCATCCGAGCCGGCCGTTTGGAGCCAAGCCAGTCGCCGCCCCAACTCGGGGACGACGAGCCAGTCCTGGTCCGGCGCCCGGCCAGCCTCGGCGGCCCCGGCGCGCGCCCTGGGTCTCCCGCTGCGACGCCGGCACCTCCCCCGGAGCCTCAGGGCCGCACCGCCTTGCCGCTCGTCGACTCGACGTCGTTCACGGTCCGGCACCACCTCCGCGCCCTCGCCGCGCGCTACGCGGGGACGAGCGCCGCCGCACGGGCCACGGAACTTGTCGCCGCGCTTCCTCCGCTGCCACCGTTCGACCCCTCCGAACTCCGCACCGAAGCGGACCCGGAGGCGCTCCTGGCCGCCGCGCTCGCTGAGGCCCCGCCGCCCCTGCCTGCCGACTCCGCGGTGGCCCCGGACGCCCTCCCCGATACTACGGGAGGGCCCCCGCAGCCCGCCTCGGGCGAGCCGGCACCCCTCGCGCCCGACTCCACGGCGCTCGCAGCGCCCGTGGCTGCGGGTGGACTCCGTGGGGACGATTCGCTCGATCCGAGCGCCGGCGGATACACGTGGCGGGTACGGACCTTGTCGATCCCGGACGAGGGCGTACAGATGGTCGACGTCCTCACCCGCGCAGGCTTCCGTGCGGCGATCCTCCGGGAGACCCGAGGTGGGGCCTACGTCATCGCCATCGGCCGGTTCGACGACGAGACCCAGGCGCGGGCGGCCCGGGACGACCTCCCGGCCTGGGCCCAACTCCGCGGTGAGGTGGTCCGGCTCGATGGATATGAAGCTCTCCCGGAACGGGAAACGCCGGGAGACGACGGGCCGTAACCCCCACGTTACCGCCGTCCGTAGGTTCACCGGCGGCGTCCACGGGGGACGCCGTCCCTCCCTGGAGGAACCTCCCCCCAGGGGTCGTGTACCGGCCCCCTTTGTGTTGATTCGTTTGCGCGGCACTCCCGCGCCCGCGCCACGCGCGCACGTTCCCATATGGCTTCCCCCCAGCGATCGCCCCAGAATCCCCGCGACGGCCAGTCCGACCGGAACGGGGGCGGTGGCGGCAAGCGCCCTCGGCTTTCGCTCGGGACGTTCTACCTGTTCGTCCTGATCGCCCTCCTCCTGCTCGCCGTGCAGACGTTCGTCGCCGGCGGCGGCGGGTCGTCCGAGGTCGAGTACTCCACATTCCTCGAACAGGTCGAGGCCGGCTACGTCGAGTCGTTCGAGGTGCAGGACCGCGTCGACATCCGGGGCACGTACACGGAGGCGGCCGTCGACGAGGGGGCCGTCGAGGTCGCCGCGCCCGAGCCTTCGTTTGGTCGCCAGCCCGACGCCGATGCCGGCCGCCGCTTCCGCACCACGAAGCCCGACGACCACGACCTCACGGACTACGTCCAGGGGATCAACGAGACGCGGACGGCGGCGGGTCAGGAGCCGGTCGAGTTCGAGGCCGACTACACGTCGAGCATGTGGAGCGGCCTGCTGTCGTGGGTGGTCCTGTTCGGCTTCCTCGCGTTGTTCTGGATCTTTGTGCTCCGCCGGATGGGCGGGCCGGGCCAGCAGGTCCTCAACATCGGCAAGAACAAGGCGACGCTCTTCGACCAGACCGAGGGCGCCCCGATCACGTTCAAGGACGTGGCCGGCCTCGACGAGGCGAAGGAGGAGGTCGAGGAGGTGGTCCAGTTCCTCAAGGACCCGCAGCGGTTTACGAAGCTGGGCGGCAAGCTCCCGAAGGGGGTGCTGCTGGTGGGCCCGCCTGGAACAGGCAAGACGCTCCTCGCCAAAGCGGTGGCCGGTGAGGCCGGCGTCCCGTTCTTCAGTCTGAGCGGCTCCGACTTCGTCGAGATGTTCGTCGGCGTCGGCGCGGCGCGCGTGCGCGACCTGTTCAAGCAGGCCAAGGAAAAGGCGCCGTGCATCATCTTCATCGACGAGATCGACGCCGTGGGCCGCTCCCGCGGGCGCGGCGCGATCATGGGCGGCAACGACGAGCGCGAGAACACGCTCAACCAGCTGCTCGTCGAGATGGACGGGTTCAACACGGACAAGGGCGTGATCCTGATGGCGGCCACGAACCGCCCCGACACGCTCGACTCGGCGCTCCTCCGGCCGGGCCGGTTCGACCGCCAGATCCTCATCGACCGGCCGGACCGCCGCGAGCGCGAGGCCATCTTCCACGTCCACACCGAGAACCTCACGCTGGCGCCGGACCTCGACCTCGGGCTCCTGGCCGGCCAGACGCCAGGCTTCGCGGGCGCCGAGATCGCCAACGTGTGCAACGAGGCGGCCCTCCTCGCGGCGCGCGACGGGAAGGACGCCGTCGAGATGAACGACTTCGAGCGCGCGATCGACCGCGTGATCGGCGGGCTCGAGAAAAAGAACAAGCTCATCAGCCCGGACGAGAAAAAGGTCGTCGCGTACCACGAGGCCGGTCACGCCGTGGCCGGCTGGTTCCGCGAGTTCACAGACCCCGTGGTCAAGGTCTCGATCGTCCCGCGCGGAATGGCCGCGCTCGGCTACGCCCAGTCCCTCCCGGAGGAGCGCTACCTCTACACGAAGGAGGCGCTCATCGACCGGATGGTCATGACGATGGGCGGGCGGGTGGCCGAGGAGATCATCTTCGGCCGGATCACGACGGGCGCTCAGAACGACCTGGAGAAGATCACGAAGATGGCCTACGCCATGGTCGTGGACTACGGCATGAGCGAGGAGATCGGCTACGTCTCGTTCAACCTCTCGGGCAAGCAGGACCAGCCGGTCTTCGACAAGCCGTTCTCCGATGACCTCGCCCGACGGATCGACGTCGAGGTCAAGCAGATCATCGACGACGTGCGGGCCCAGACCCGCGTGCTCCTGGAGGAGCGAGGCGACGAACTCGAGTCGCTCGCGCAGGCGCTCCTCGAAAAGGAGGTGCTCAATGAGAACGACCTCAAGGACGTCTTGGGCGAGCGGCCGTACAAGCGGATCACTCACGACCCCGGTGTCGACGCCGAGGGCGAGCCGGTCAACCTCCCGCCTGGCCCGGCCGCGGCCGGCGACGGGCAGGCCTCAACGGAGCCGACGCCGATCGACGACCCCACCTCGTTGCCCGACCCCGATTCGATCGGGTCGTAGCGTTCGGCCTCGGCGACCGCCGCGCCGAGGCGGACCCGCCTCGCCCAGAAGGGAGGGAGCGACGGTCGGTGGTCGCGTGGTAGGTTGGTCTAGACCAGTTGGTAGACTCCATCCAAGCTTCGCGGTCTGAGGGCTGGAATGGGCGGTCTGGGCGGGGAATGTGCAGGTCCGGACATGGGGATTCGGAGGGCGGCCCGGG